>JAITIE010000140.1 GCA_031279615.1 Candidatus Margulisiibacteriota bacterium
GCGGCAGAATACTCGCGCGGTTGGCATAGTGCTATAATCCTTTCATGCTGCGTTTGTTGACTTCCGGCGAGTCGCACGGTCCCGGCCTCACGGCGGTATTGGACGGTTTTCCGGCGGGCGTAAAAATCGCCAAAAAATTTATCGATGCTGAGCTGGCGCGCCGCCAGCAGGGTTACGGGCGCGGCGGCAGACAAAAAATCGAAAAAGACGAGGCGTGGATTTTATCCGGTATCCGCCACGGCCTCTCGCTGGGCTCGCCGATAACTCTTTTCGTGGAAAACAAAGACTTCAAAAACTGGGCGGAAAAAATGGCGCCGGAGCCGGTCAGAGGCCAAATGGAGCCGGTGACCAAACTCCGCCCGGGGCACGCGGATTACGCCGGTGTGGTGAAATACGGTTTTACGGATTTGCGCAATGTGCTGGAGCGCTCCTCCGCGCGTATGACCGTGGCGCAGGTGGCGGCCGGCGCGGTGTGTAAGCAATTTTTAGGAAATTTCAAGATAAATATTGCCAGTAAAGTTTTGAAAATCGGGTCGGCCGCCGAGCGGAGCCGAGGCGGCCAAATTACTTGGTCGCCGGGTGCAGCAGGGGCGGCGCGGCTGAACGCCGCGGCCAGAGCCGCGATTGACGCGGCGCGCCGGGACGGCGACACTCTTGGCGGCGTGGTGGAATTAAATATTTCCGGCGCACCGGTAGGATTAGGCTCGTATGCGCAGCCGGATCGAAAACTGGACGGCCGTTTAGCCGGCGCATTGATGAGTTTGCAAGCGGTCAAGGGCGTGGAAATCGGTCTGGGTTTCGCGGCTGCAGATTTGCCGGGCAGCCAGGCGCAGGACGAGATTTTTTACAAAAACAAAAAAGTGTTCCGCAAAACCAACAATGCCGGCGGCATCGAAGGCGGCCTGTCCAACGGCGAGGATATAATCGTGCGGCTGGCTTTCAAGCCGATACCGACTTTGATGCGGCCGCTCAATACTATCGACTGGCGGACGAAAAAAGCGGCGGCCGCCCATGTGGAGCGCGCCGATGTCTGCGCCGTTGAAGCCGGAGCGGTGGTTGCTGAGAGCATCGCGGCTTTTGTTCTGGCGGATGCTTTCCTCGAAAAATTTGGCGGGGACAGTCTGGCGGAAATAAAATCCCGCGTATGACGGACAAACAAAAAATGTTAGCCGGGCGGCTCTACATCGCGCAGGGCGAGGAAATTAGACGGGATATACTGCGCTGTCGCAAAATCCTCCGCCGGTTCAATCAAACGGGAATAGAAAATTTCCGGCGCCGGACAAAGCTGCTGCAAGAACTTTTTGCCCGCGCCGGAAAAAATATTTATATTGAGCCGCCGTTCCATTGTGATTACGGCGCGCAAATCAGCGTCGGCGACAATTTTTACGCGAATGTCAATTGCGTGATACTCGATGTCTGCGCGGTTACTATCGGCAGTGATGTTTTTCTTGGCCCCAATGTGGGGATTTATACCGCGGCGCATCCGCTGGATGCCGCGGTGCGCGCCGAGCGACTGGAATACGGCAGCCCGATCAATATCGGCGACGGGGGTTGGCTCGGCGGCGGCGTGTCTGTTTTGCCGGGGGTTACGATTGGCGCGAATGCCGTGATCGGCGCGGGAAGCGTCGTTACCAAAAATATTCCCGCCAATGTTGTTGCCGCCGGCAATCCTTGCCGGGTCCTGCGGCGGCTGACCGCCCGCGACCGAAAATTTTGGGAAAAACAAAAACAAGAATACTGCCGTTTGGCATAGCGCGCGGCAGAGATTTTTTTGCTAAAATACCGTTATGGAATTAACCTCTCGCCAGCGCAAGATTTTGGCTCTCGTGGTCAGGGAATATATCGATTCGGCGGCTCCGGTCGGCTCCGCGGTGATCTGCCAGAAATATCTGGAAGAAGTGTCTTCGGCAACAGTGCGCAATGAACTGGCCGCGCTGGAGGAGCTGGGTTTTTTGACGCACCCCTACACGTCGGCGGGACGTATCCCGACAGACCGCGGCTATCGTTTTTATGTGGATGAGCTGATGGAAGCCTACCGCCTGACCGCGCGGGAAAAAACGCTGGTCGAGCAACTGCAGATTGCGCTGGGGCGTGATTTGCATTCGCTACTGGACGAGACCATGAAAGCAATTCAATCGCTGTCCGAGAATTACACGACGGTGCTCAAGACCGACGACCTTTTGTTAAATGAATTGACCGGCAGCGTGCGGAATACTCTGGAGCGCGCGCGCCAGGAATCACTGCATCTTTCCGGCCTGTCCAAGATGTTTTATGAGCCGGAATTTGAAAATGTGCAGAACGTCCGCCGGATGATGGACTTGCTCGACGACAAGACGGAAATGATGCATATTCTGGACGAGCACAGCGGCGGCGAGACCAGCGTCAGCATCGGCGCGGAGCTGCAGGCCGAACCGCTTAAAGATTTTTCTCTGGTAGCCCAGGATTTTTTTTATAAAGGCGAAAAGGTCGGCTCGCTGGGCATTATCGGGCCGACACGCATGCGCTACAGCAAAATCACGGCGGCGGTGGACAATATTGCCCGCGCGCTGGATGAAATTTTTGCGGAGTTATAATGCTTTTTTCTGACGCGCAAAAACTGCTGGATAAATACGTCAAAGGCGAGACCCTGCGGCGGCACTGCCTGACGGTGGCCGTCGCGCTGGAGTACTGGGCGCGCGCTCTGGGCGAGCCGGATCCGGAATTCTGGAAAAGCGCCGGCTTGCTGCACGACATCGATTTTGAGCTTTACCCGAATGAACACTGCCAGAAAACCAGAGAAATACTGGAAGCGGAAAAAGCCAATTTTCCGGGGATTACCGAGGAGTTGATCCGCGCGGCGCTCAGCCACGGCTGGAATATTGTCAACGACGTGAAGCCGGAAACGCGGCTGGAAAAAGTCCTCTACACGGTGGACGAGTTGACCGGCTTGATTTTCGCCTGCGCTATGGTGCGCCCGTCCAAAAGCGTTATGGATTTGGAAGTGAAGTCCGTGCTGAAAAAATTTAAAAACCCCGCTTTCGCCGCCAACTGCAGCCGCAAAGTGATAACCGACGGCGCGGAACTGCTGGGCATGGAATTGAGCGACGTGATTGAAAAAACCATTCTGGCTATGCGCTCAGCCGCCCCTTTGCTCGGTGTGTAACTTTTTCTCGCGCGGAGGAATTTTTTATGAAAACACTTGTTCTCCGCGGTCATAATGGTATTTTAAATAATCAAGAACTTCTTGGCCAAAACTATTGAGCAGCGGTTCCGTAAACGATCCAGCGTTTTTATAATAATCATCAGCGCTCAACATATTCGGCGTATACCAGGCGCAAAAAACCCAGGCAAAACTGTGCAAATTTTTCCCTTTTAAAAACGCCTCACGAAGTTTAGTCCAGACTGCGCTTGGTGAGCCGGCTCTGGCGTTCTCTGCTTCAAATCCCCATTCCGTCACCAGCACAGGCCTCGTGTTTTGCAATTCATCAAGCGCCTGCGTCCATATTGAGGGGTCATTATGTAATCCTGTGTATATATGCCAGGCATATGCTGTATTGTTGTCCGGCAATAGATTGTTTTTTATGCCTCTTAAATCAAATGTCCAGTGCTGACCGGCCGCAATGATGATATTATTTTTATTATTTTCGGGCGCTCTTATGATATCTATGAGCGTCTGCCATTTTGTTTTTAAGTTTGCCCAATTTGCGGCATAAGCATTTGCATTATAGTTGTCCGAAAACGGCTCATTCCACAATTCAAATAAAATCCTGCCGTCCGAAAACTCTGGCTGACTGGCTATGGTAGTCCAAAAATCTATCGCCGTATTAAAGTTCGCGCTATACAACTCATCATACGAATTAACCGAACCGTCTACAGGATGAGCGATAGTGTGATAATCAATGATGACGAATAATCCTGCGGCTAACGCCGCTTGAACATTTTCTTTCAAACTATTTAGCACACTTGTTTTATTTGAGATCCAAAATTTAGGATGCACGGCAATGCGCGCGGCGTTTGCTTTCAGTTTGTTCTTGATTTCAGTGTAGTTCGGATCAGCAAAACCGCCGCTGCTTCTCAAATGATATGGATCCCCCACATTTACGCCGCGCAGAACAACTTCCTGGAAACCCTGCGCGCTATTGCCATATTTTATTTTGCTGCCGTCCACCGCGAGATATTTAGCGCCGGATGCTGGCGGCACAGCTTGTCCTTCACGATCCTTGCCGGAGATGTTTTTTTCTGCTTTGCCGCAACCAAACAATAGCAGAACTGCCAGCAGAGATATTCCGAACAGTATAAATTTTATTCTAAACAATGCCATTTAATTGTTCCAGTATAAATTTATTTTAATATAATTATTTGGCTTTAGTAAATATATTTTACTATCGTTAAAACATGCCAAAAATTGTATAGATTTTTGTGTTGTATAATTTTTATACATAACTTGTGTATTATTTCTAAACGAATATTTGTATAAAATTTATACAGCATTCCTGTTTTCGCTGTAAATACGCCGAAAATAATCTTGGCATGTAGTTTTCTGTACATATAGCCAAAACAGCAATAATATGGAATAATCGGCCAAATCAAAAGGAGTTGTCAAAATTGACCGAACACAAGAAAGAGGAACATAAACAGCATAAGGAAAACAAACCTGCTGAGGAAAAACGACTGGCGGAAAAAAAACCGGATGCGGCCAAAGCTGAGCCGCAGAAAATAAAAATAGACGCTTTGAAAGCGCAGGAAAATCAAAGCGCGGCGGACGCTAAAAAAACCGCCGAGCTGGCCGAAAAATTAAAAGCTGCTGAAGATAAATATTTGCGTTTGTGCGCGGAGTTTGACAATTTCCGCAAGCGCACCGAGGCGGAAAAAATCGAGCATGCCAAATACGCCGCTGGCAAATTTATCGAAGCTGTGCTGCCGGTGCTGGATAGTTTTGAGCGCTCGCAAAAAGCGCTCGACGCGGACGCCGCGGCTGGCGAGGAAGTCAAAAAAGGCTTCGCGCTGATTCATCGGCAGCTGGAGGATGTTTTGCAAAAGTTTGGCGTGACGAAAATGACGGCTGTCGGCCAGCTTTTTGACCCGCGCTTTCACGAGGCGGTGTTGCAAAAAGAATCCGGCCAGCCGGCGCAGACGGTGCTGGAAGAATTGCAAACCGGCTATGTGCTGCACGACAAGGTGTTGCGGCCAGCGATGGTTGTAGTAGCAAAATGATAAAACCAGGCGAAGTGAATATTTATTGCCGGAGCGCGTCTGGTTCGAACTTAACAAGCGCGAGCGAAGTTAAGTGAGAAGCCACCACGTGCGGAGGCAATAATATTCACGAAGCTGAGTGTAAAAAACAAAAGAACTTTAAGGAGGAAAAATTATGGGAAACAAAGTAATCGGTATTGATCTGGGCACAACAAATTCCTGCGTGGCGGTGATGGAAGGCGGCAAACCGACGGTTATCACCAGCGCGGAAGGCGGCCGCACCGTGCCGTCGGTGGTCGGTTTTGCCAAGGACGGTGAGCGGCTGGTCGGCCAGATTGCCAAGCGGCAGGCCGTGACCAATCCGGAAAAGACGATTTATTCGATCAAGCGTTTTATGGGGCGTTTGCACAGCGAGGTCGGCGAGGAAGAAAAACTGGTGCCTTACCATGTCGTCGACGGCAACAACGGCGCGGCCGCCGTGAAAATCGAGGACAAGACTTACACGCCGCCGGAAATCTCGGCTATGATTTTACAAAAACTCAAAAAGGACGCCGAAACGCATCTCGGCGAAAAAGTCGACAAAGCGGTCATCACCGTGCCGGCTTATTTCAACGACCAGCAGCGGCAGGCGACCAAAGACGCTGGCAAAATCGCCGGTCTGGAAGTCCTGCGCATCATCAATGAGCCGACCGCGGCGGCGCTGGCCTACGGTCTCGACAAAAATAAAAAAGACAGCAAGATCGCGGTGTTCGATTTTGGCGGCGGCACTTTTGATATTTCCGTCCTGGAAATCGGCGACGGAGTGTTTGAAGTGCTCTCCACCAACGGCGACACGCATCTGGGCGGCGACAATATCGACAGCCTTTTAATGGACTGGCTGGTGGATAGTTTTAAAAAAGACACCGGCATTGACCTCAAGCAGGACAGAATGGCCTTACAGCGTCTGCGCGAGGCCGCCGAAAAAGCCAAAATGGAATTATCTTCCGCCACCACGACGGAAATTAATTTGCCGTTTATTTCCGCCGGCGCGGACGGTCCGAAGCATCTCACCATGTCCTTGAGCCGCGCCAAATTTGAGCAGATGATTGCGGAGATTTTGACCAAGCTTAAAAAACCCTGCGAGATTGCCGTGAAAGATGCTGGCGTGGCCATGTCCGATATCAATGAAGTGATTTTGGTCGGCGGCTCGACGCGCATACCCTGCGTGCGCCAGCTGGTCAAAGACTTTTTCGGCAAAGAGCCGAATGCTTCGATCAATCCCGACGAGTGCGTGGCGGTGGGCGCGGGCATACAGGGCGGCGTGCTGGCCGGCGAGGTCAAGGACATCGTGCTGCTCGATGTGACGCCGTTGACGCTCGGCATCGAAACGCTGGGCGGCGTGGCCACTCCGTTGATTACCAAGAACACCACTATTCCGACCAAAAAATCGCAGGTGTTCTCGACGGCGGCGGACAGCCAGACCGCGGTGGATATTCATATCGTGCAGGGCGAGCGGCAGTTTGCCAAAGACAATCGCACGCTGGGCAATTTTCAGCTGCGGGATATACCGCCGGCGCCGCGCGGCGTGCCGCAAGTCGAAGTTACTTTTGACATTGACGCTAACGGCATTGTGAATGTCTCGGCCAAAGACCTCGGCACTGGCCGCGAGCAAAAAATCACGATCACCAATTCGTCCGGTCTGTCCAAAGAGGAAATCGAAAAAATGCGCAAAGAAGCCGAGGCGCACGCCGAGGAGGATAAAAAACAAAAAGAACAGATCGACGCCAAAAACGAGGCGGACGCGCTGATGTATCAGGCCGAGAAAACTTTGACGGACAACAAAGATAAAATTCCGGCGGACAAAAAAACCGCTTTGGAAGCGCAGATTGCCGATTTGAAAAAGGCGCTGGATAAGAACGACCTGAACGAAATCAAGGCCAAAAAAGAAAGCCTGCAAAAAGTTGTTTATGAGGTCGGCACCGCTCTGTATCAAGCGGCTAATGCGGCCAACGCGCAGGGGCAGACCGGCGGAAACGCCGACAGCGGTAAAAAAGACGACAAGGTGGTTGACGCGCAGTACGAAGAGGTGAAGGACGAGAAAAAAGAAGACCAGAAAGAATAAGGAATGTCTAAAGATTTTTATGAGGTGCTGGGCGTCAGCAAAAACGCTGGCGATGAGGAGCTGAAAAAGGCTTACCGCAAGCTGGCGCGCCAGTACCATCCCGACGTCAATAAAGAAAAAGGCGCCGAGGATAAATTCAAGGAAATTCAAAAAGCTTACGAAACTCTCTCCGACCCGCAAAAACGCCGCCAGTACGACCAGTTCGGCGAGGCGGCGGCCAACGGCGCGGGCGGCTTCGGCGGTTTTGGCCAGGGATTTGGCGGCTTCGGCGAAGGCTTTGGCGATTTCGCGCAGGGTTTCGGCGTGGATATGGAAAGTATTTTTGAAAACTTTTTTGGCCGCGGCGGGCGACGGCGGGACCGCAACGGCGCGCAGGACGGCGATGACCTGCGTTACGATCTGCGCGTGCCTTTTGAAGCGGCCGTGTATGGCCGCGAATACACGCTGGATATTCCTCAACTGGTGGTTTGCGCGGAGTGCGGCGGTTCTGGAGCCAAAGCCGGCACCAAGCCGGTGACTTGCGCGAAATGCGGCGGGCGGGGACGGGTGCGCGTTGTGCAGAACACGATACTTGGTTCATTTGAACAGGTGATTACCTGTCCGGACTGCCACGGCGAAGGCAAAATTATTGCCGAGCCCTGTCCGCATTGCCGCGGGGCTGGCCGCGAGCGTAAGATTAACAAAGTCAAGGTCAAAGTTCCCGCCGGAGTGGAGACCGGCATCCGCCTGCGGGTTTCCGGCGCGGGCAACGCGGGGTTGCGCGGCGGCAGACAGGGCGATCTTTTCATATATATAGAAGTCGAGGACAGCGGCATTTTTGAACGCGACGGGCAGGACCTGTACAGCACGGAAACAGTCTCTTACGCGCAGGCGGCGCTGGGCGCGGCGATCAGTGTGCAGTCAGCCACCGGTAAAATCAAAGTGGATATTCCGGCAGGCACCCAGCCCGGCGCGACGCTGCGTTTGCGCGGCAAAGGCCTGCCCGCGGTCAACAATCCATCGGCGCGCGGCGATCATTATCTCAAAATCAATATTGCCGTGCCCAAAAATCTTTCCGGCAAACAAAAAGATCTGCTTTTGAATTTTGCGAAATCCATAGATGACGCTATAATTCAATAAAGAAGCCGGACGAAAGGAGTTTTTATGTATTATTTTGGTAATGATCCGTTTTTTCTGCTGATAATTGTAACGCTGGGGTTGTCCCTGCTGGCGCAGTGGAAAGTCCAATCCACCTATGCCCGTTACGCCAAGGTGGCCGCGGCGCGCGGTCTGGCCGCCGAGGAAGTGGCCAGGCAGATTTTGAGCCACTACGGGGTGAGCATACCGATACAGCAAGTTGCCGGTAATTTGACCGACCATTACGATCCGCGCCGCAAAACGCTCAATCTTTCCAGCGGGGTTTACGGCTCGCGGTCGATTGCCGCGTACGGCATTGCCGCCCACGAAGCCGGTCACGCCATTCAACATGCCAAAGCTTACTCGCCGCTGATGTTCCGCAACTGGTTTTATCCAGTGGCGGCTCTCGGCTCCAATCTCGGACCGTGGCTTTTTATCATCGGGATTTTTGCCGGCGTGGCGCAGCTGATCGATCTCGGCATAATCTTTTTTGCCGCGGCGGTAATTTTTTCAATAGTCACGTTGCCGGTGGAATTCGACGCCAGCCGCCGCGCGATCTCCGCTCTGCGCAGTGACGCTTATCTCTCGACGACAGAATTACGCGGCGCAAAAAATGTTCTCGATGCCGCCGCCCTGACTTATGTGGCCGCGACGCTGATGGCCGTTTTGCAATTTGTCAGACTGCTCTTTCTGCGGAACAGTCGCCGGAATTAATAACAAAAATAAAACAGCTCAGCCGGGGGTAATTTTAAAGTTATCCACAATAGAGAAAACGCGAATCTGGGCTTTTCCCCGATACTGCGACACGCATTGTCATATTAAAACGGAAAATACCTGATTTTTTAGTAAGCTTAGGCGAAATAAAGCGAACTGATGGGTTTACTCTTTTTATATTACGACACGCATTGTCATACTAAATAGCAGAATTAATGAGTATTTTTGAGTATGGCCAGCGCTTCCTGCTGTACGGCTTCGCGCAGTTCCCGCGGTTCCAGCACTTCAACTTTGCCGCCGAAACTTAAGACCCAATCAATGATACCGCTGTTTTCTTCAACGGGCAGTTCCAGCACGAGCGAGCCATTGGGTAAAATAGAGGCATTTTGCGCAGGATGCCAAACTTTTTCACCCAGCCACCGGGACACGCGCGGCGCAAAACGCAGTTTGACCACGCGCGCTTCTTTGCGATCGTGAAACCAGGCGCGGCTGAACAGTTCCTCGGCGTTGAAATTCTCCGGAACACGGAATTTTACGCCGGAAATTTTAATATGCTTGATATTTGCCACCGCCAGGATGCGGATTTTTTGCGTCTCGTGGCAAAAACCGGCGGCGTACCAATCTGATTTGTTGTAACGCAGATGGTAAGGATCGATCTCGTGATACGTGGTCTTATTTGTGCGCGGATCAAAATATTTTACTTGCACGGAAACCTTGCGCCGCGAGGCTTCCAGCAAAGTGTGATAAACGTCAAGATTTTCGATTTCGGGAATTCTAAAATCAACAGACAATAAATCGCCAATGTTTTCCGCGCTCAAAATTGTTTTGTCCGGCGTGAACATTTTGATTTTATTCAAAACACGCAGGAAAATATCTTTAGTCGGCTGATCGGCGCGGGTCAGAATCCGCTCGATAAGCAAAAGCGCCAGTAATTCTCCATCAGGGAAAGTCAATTCCTGCAAAAGCGGCTCGCGTCCCGCGGCATAATAGTAACCGTTGCGTTTGGGGTCGTAAAAAATTTCCGCCTGAAATTGTTTTTTCAGCGTTTCAATGTCGCGAGCTATCGTGCGCGCCGAAAGCGGCGGATCGAACTGTTGGGACAGCGTGGTGCAGTTGGGATACTCGCCGCCGCGGATCGCGCGGTCTATTTGATATATACGCAGCAGCGTGGCCTGATCCAAGTTTTTAACACGCTTCATAGAGGCGATTATTATAACACAAGTATGACAGCTCGTGTCGTATGATTTTAAATTATGGCAATATCCGGCGCGGCGCCTATTGGCGGCAAAATTTTTCCGGCGGTTCACCGGCGGGCTGTTTCGCTAAAAACAATATTGATCGAATATTTTTACAGGCTGGTATGACAGTTCGTGTCGTATGTCCTGTTTTAGGAATTGTTGCTGGTTTTTTGGCCTATTTTCAGATGCTGTAATTCCGGCTTGGCCGTGAGATTGACCCGCGAGGCATGGGAGTATTGAGGGGTCATCGGCAAAATTTTGGCGCGGTCAAAAACGATTTCCGCACGCGCGGCGATAGCGCAAACTGCCAGCGCATTGGCCGGACGATTTTCGATGATAAAATTTTCCGGCTCGCGCGGAATATTTTGTTTCACGGCATGGTCTGGTTCGAGACGGCGCAGATTTTGGTCAAACAACGCGGTAGTCATTTCACCGCGGCAGGCGTTCAGGAGCACGCGGATGTTTTTGCCGTCAGCTTCCGCGCGGTGCTGCGCGGCCAGAGCTTCCAGGGTCGAGACAGGAACGAGAGGAATATTTAGAGCCAGAGCGATAGTTTTTGCCGTGACGAGCGAGAGGCGCAGACCCGTAAACGCGCCCGGACCGATAGCGATGCCCAGACGGGAGATTTTTTTTAAATTTATTTTGGCCGCGCGAAAAAGTTCATCAAGGTAGTCTGGAAGATACTCGGCTTTGATTGTGGGGCCGCGGTATTTTTTCTCAACGGACACTTCGAGATCCTCGGTGTCCGTCGAAACAACCGCCAGACACAAATCTTCCGTGGCGAAATTTAGCCCCAGCGTCAGCATTGGGGTATATTAGCAAACGCCGATTTTTTTGCAACGATTTTAGGAAAGTGACGATAACTTATTATAGTAAGGAAGGTCGTTATGCGTTTATTAAGAAAATTGATAAAGTTTACCGAGGCTGAAATTGCCAGCAAGTTTGCCCTTGACGAAATCGCCGCTTATGATGAAGTCATAAAAAAGAGTTTCGCGCCTGTCGACAAATTCTTATATAAAATTGACCAGCCGATCTTTGAGCTTACGCTGATCTATCCGCTTAAAGATGATGGTCTGGCGCGGCGGCTGCTGCCCTGGCAAGAGGCGATCGGCGGTGTTTTGGGCGACGACGCGAGGACGCAGGGACATTTTTATTCTGGGGCGGAGGATTTGCATATGACACTGCTCTGCCACACGTCGAGAAGCCATTTGCTCTCCGAGGCGCATAAACAGCGGCATAGGGAAGCGGCCCTAAAGCTGTTCGAAAATAGAAAAGAATTTTTCATCAGCCCCGGAATACATTTCTGCGGCGGCTGCGCGACTAAAGACGCGGTAATAATTCACGGCTACAATTTTACGGAGCTGAACCGGTCGCGTGTCGCACTGGCGCGTTACGGACTGCGCAGGATGTTTGATGACGGACACGGCTACGAGTTTCGCCCGAGGCTTTTTGACCGCAAACACGGCGATGAGTTTGCCCGGCGGATATTCGATTACGGCGAGATTTCTCCAAATATAGCGCATTTAACACTGGTTAGATTTCGCCGTCCAGCCGCTCAAGAGGAGCAAATGAAAATAAACGAACTGTTGCGCGGCGTTAATTTTGGCGAAACAGTGTTCCCGGAATTAGGCTTGTATGAGTTCTCCAGCTTCGGCGTATTTTCTAACAGCCAGCGGCGCGCCCAGTTGATATTTACGGGGCCTTAAAAAGCTGGATTTTCCCTGACAGGAAATCTTCCAAAGAAAAATTTACGCTGCCGATAATAAGACTCAAGGCCTGCGGGTATTTTTTTTGAAATTCCAGACTGCCGCCGCTTTTCTTGACCCGGCCGCTTTTTATTTCGAGAGCTGTAATCTTAGCGCCTTGCTGCAAAACAAAATCAACCTCATTATTGCGCTCGCGCCACCAGAAAACTTGAAAATCCTCTTCCCGTCCGCGCGCCAGCAGGTAAGCCCCCGCTGCGCTTTCGATCAGGCGTCCTCTGGCTTCAGGGTTTTCCAGAAAACGCCGCCTGCTGACGCCGTCCGCATAGGTAAGCAGAGCCGTGTCAAACACCATAAAGCGAGGCGAACTCTGCCTGACTTTGATTTTATTCAAGGAAAATTTTGGCAGGCCGCAAAGGATGTTCGCTTTTTCCAGTAATTCCAAATAGTGCGCGAGTGTTACCGTATTGCCCGCATCCTGCAGCTGTCCCAGAATTTTAGTGTAGGACAGCTCTTGCGCGGAATAACAGGCGCCCAGCTTAAAAAGGGAACGCAGCAGCGCGGGTTTGCGCACTTCTTCCATTAAAAGAATATCCTGCGAGATGGTCGGCTCGACGATAGAGGCTCCAATGTAGCGCGCCCAGCGCTCTTCGTTGCTTTTCAGCGCGGCCGCGCCCGGATAGCCGCCGAAAAAAAGAAAGTCTGGCAAGGTGTAGCCAAAAGCTTTCCGGCATTCCGTGAGATTCCAGTGCGGGCAGTAAAGAACTTCAAAGCGCCCCAGCAGGGATTCACTCAAGCCTTTTTGAATCAGCAGACTGGAAGAGCCGGTCAAGACTACTTTTAGGGGAATATTCTGGCGGGTGTCTTCGTCCCAGCATTGTTTGACTACAGATGACCATTGCGGAATTTTTTGAATCTCGTCAACAACAAGAATTGCGGCTTGGCGCTGCCGCTGCAACAATCGCGCTTGCGCCCAAGCATTGCTCAGCCACTCGCGCGATGCCAGCGCCGGATCGTCCGCGCTGACAAAATGCCAGGGGATTTTTAGACTACGGAGCGCCTGGGTGACCGCCGTGGTTTTGCCGGTCTGGCGGGGGCCGACGACTATCTGGATAAAACGTCGTTTTTCCCGCAGACGGCTTTTTAATTGCTTGACCAGTGTTCGTTCAAATAAGACCATACTGCCCTTTACAAAATACTCAGTATA
Source organism: Candidatus Margulisiibacteriota bacterium (assembly GCA_031279615.1). Classification (GTDB taxonomy): domain Bacteria; phylum Margulisbacteria; class Termititenacia; order Termititenacales; family Termititenacaceae; genus Termititenax. The sequence goes on from JAITIE010000140.1 coordinate 13,252, forward strand.
TTGAGTATTTTGTTTATTATATTTAGTATTTTGCAGGTGTCAATAGAGCGCCAACGTTACTTTCTGGCCAGCGAGATCAGGTATTTTTTCTGTAATTTGTCCAGCAGGCGGTGCGC
>JAITIE010000145.1 GCA_031279615.1 Candidatus Margulisiibacteriota bacterium
GTTACCCTTTCTCGTACTCATCCTGTATTTCCCCGATAATTTCCTCCAGCCTGTCCTCAAAAGTCACCAGGCCGACGGTTTTTTTGTCGCGGTTTTGCACGATGGCGATGTGAATGTGCTGAAAACGCATGTAGCGCATGACGTGCGCGGAAGTCTCTGCCGCGATGGTCAAGCTGGTTGACTTTATCGACACATGTGTGGTATAATTAATACTACACAAAGGAGCTGGGCTCATGGCAGGTTTTGGCAAGTTATTTTTTGAACTGCGGATCAAGCAAGGCTTGTCGTTGAGAGAGTTTTGTCAGAAGAATGGCTTTGATGCTTCTAACATCAGTAAGTTAGAACGGAGCATATTGCCGCCGCCTCAAAAGGAGACATTGGAAAAATATGCGTCCGCATTAGGACTTTCCCCCGGCATGGACAAATGGTATGAATTTTATGATTTGGCCGCGGCAGAAAATCGTAGGTTGCCCAGCTATATTTCTGATGAAGAAGTAGAGGAAAAAGTACCGATATTTTTTAGAGCCTTGCGAGACAATTCAGATATGGATACTTTTGTCAAAAAACTAAAGGAAAAAATAAAAAAAGCATGGACGCCATAAATGCTAAATATAATTTTTCCAAAAAACAGATTAAAGATTCAGCGGAAACGGCATATAAAACTCTGAATAGTGATGATATTTTTCCTGTTCCAATAGATGAAATACTAGAAATCCGACTCGGTTATTCTATAATTCCTATACCACGATTAAAATTGGATTTAGACATTGATTCTTTTATAACTAAAAACCAAGAGTTATATATTGATGAAGCCATATATATGGCGAGAAACAATCAGAGGTATAGGTTTTCTTTTGCGCATGAGTTGGGGCATATTTTTTTACATGATACTTTTTTTAATAATATAACTTGTCTTAATGACCTTATTTCTGCTTATAAAAATATTTCTCCAGACATGTTAACCAACATCGAAACTCAAGCAAATCAGTTCGCTTCTTTTTTTCTTTGCCCATATGGAAAAATTATCTGGGCTATTAAAAATTTTGTCATTAAGGAATTTAATGATTTCGGCGTGCAGCCTGCAAACGATGACATAGAAGAAGCGGCGCTCAATTTTCAAATCAGTAAAATAGCTGGATATTTCGCTGTCTCCAACCATGCAATGACAATTAGAATGATTAATTACTTCAAAAATAAACTGTAATTTATTCGTGTTTTCACATGCGTAAATACCGGCTTCGCGTGGGATAACCTGCGGACAAAGAATTAAAGTTAGTTTGAATCGTACTCATCCTGTATTTCCCCGATAATTTCCTCCAGCATGTCCTCAAAAGTCACCAGGCCGACGGTTTTTTTGTCGCGGTTTTGCACGATGGCGATGTGAATGTGCTGAAAACGCATGTAGCGCATGACGTGCGCGCTTTTTTGGTCGATGTAGACGATGTAGGGCGGCCGGATCAGGTCTTGGAATTCATTGATCCGCCGCTGTTCATAATTCAGCGTGTAATGGATTTTTTGCAGCAGGTCTTTGAGATAGAGCACGCCGATAATATTCCGGCGGCTGCCGCTGTAGACGGGCACGCGCGACGGCAGACGGTTTTTGATTTTGCGAAAAAGGGTTTCGATAGTGTCGGTCTCGCTGACCGAGACGACATTGTCGAGCGGCGTCATGACTTCGCCCACAAAAGAGTCGCCGAAACGGATCACGTCGCGCAGCATGTTTTTTTCTTCTTTTTCGATCACGCCGGTTTCTTGTCCGGCGTCGATAATCGAGAGCAGTTCTTCCTCGGTCATCAGGCTGTTTTTGCCGAGCTGCTGTCCGCCCAGCAGAGTTATCACCAGATTGGAGAATTTATTCAAACTAAAAACCAGCGGCTTGAAAAGATGCGCCAGAAAAACAATGATCCGGCTGGAAAAAAGCGCGAAATGCCGCGCTCTGGACAGGCCGATCGTTTTGGGGGTGACCTCGCCGAAAACCAGCACGATAAAAGTAATGCACAGCGTGGTAATAATTGTCGTGTAAATTTCATTCTCGATGCCGAAATTGCGCAGGATTTTTAGAGTGATTAGCGTGCCCAGCGCGGACAGCATGACGTTGACAAGATTGTTGCCGATTAAAATCGTCGCCAGCATGATGCCCGGATTTTCTTTGAGGAATAGCGCGGTTTTGGCGCCGCGGACTTTGCGCTTTTTGAGATAACCGACCTGATGTTTGGGCAGTGAAGTCAGCGCGGTTTCCGAGCAGGAAAAAAAGGCCGAGAGCAAAAGCAGGATGACGCCGAAAATAATTTCTAAAATCATCGGCGGAAAAACTCCCAGATTTTCGGGACGAAAATCAGCAGTCCGATCAGGACGGCGTTAAGCGCCGTGAGCAGTACCGCGCCAGCCGCGGCGTCTTTGGCTAGTTTGGCTTCCGGCTGGTGTTTTTTGGTGGCTAGATTGACATTGGCTTCCAGCGCGGTGTTGATTAGTTCGGCAAAAATCACCAGCGTGATCGTCAAAAGCAAGACCGCCCATTCACCGGCGGAGAGCTTAAAAACAAATCCCGCCCCGGCCGCCAGCGCCGCGGCCACGAAATGGATGCGCAAATTACTTTCTTGCCTGAACGCTTGATAAATGCCCTGCATGGCGCAGCCGAAACTGGACAATAAACAACGGTTTTTAGGACGCACTAGACTCTCCCCCTAATGTTTATCTTATATTTTTTGCGCAGATACGCCAAGTAGCGTTGCTCGGCCTTTTGCATGCGGGCGGTTTCGCGCGGCGCGCCGTGAGTATGTCCCTGCAGATGGCAGAGGCCGTGAATGAGCAGATAAAGCAGCTCATTAGATAAAGTGTTGCGGTATTTTTGGGCGTTGGCGGCCGCAGTTGCCGGACAGATAATAATATCTCCGCAGTCAAAAGACAGCACGTCGGTTGGCCGGTTTTGTCCGCGGAATTTCTGATTTAGTTTCTGGATCATGGTTTTGCCGCACAGCGTGACGGAAATTTCCGGCAGGCCGCTTTTTTGCAAAAGAGCGCTGACAATAGCGCGGTCGATTTTGGCCTGAACTAATTTATTTAAATAATGCATGATATGGAATGGTATTAATCTTTGCTTTTATCATTGTAAGCGATCCTGTTGTGGAACATATTGCCGATAGTCTGTTGCAGAGAAACGCGGATTTTGCTGATCTCGCGGAAAGTCAACGGGCTGTCGTCGAGCTGGCCGTTGTCGATTTTGTCTTTGATGATGCGGCTGATCAGATTGTTGACGCGCGATGGCGTCGGTTTTTCCAGCGTGCGCACCGCGGCTTCGCAGGAGTCCGCCAGCATGATAATCGCGGCTTCTTTGGTGTGCGGCTTGGGGCCGTGGTAACGAAAATCAGCTTCATTGACCGTGGTCTTCTCACTCTCGGTGGCTTTTTCATTGGTTTCTTTGAACGTATGAAAAAAATACGACATGACGCTGTCGCCGTGATGCTGCTGAATAATATCGATAATTGGCCGCGGCAGTTTGTATTCTTTGCCCAGAGCCGCGCCGTCTTTGACGTGCGAGATAATAATCATCGCCGACATCTGCGGGGTGAGCTGATTGTGCGGATTGTCAAAGGCGTGCTGATTTTCCACAAAAAAAAGCGGCCGTTTGATTTTGCCGATGTCGTGATAATACGCGCCGACTCTGGAGAGCAGAGCGTTGCCGTTTATGGCTTCCGTGGCGGCCTCGGCCAGATTGGCGACGGTCAGCGAGTGATGATACGTGCCCGGCGCTTCCATGAGCAGCCGTTTGAGCAACGGGTTGTTGGGGCTGGCCAGCTCCAGCAGTTTAGTCGGCGTGACGATATAAAAAATATCCTCGATGTACGGCAGCAAGCCGATGATAATCACTGTCGAGGTTAGAGCTGAAAACAGCATGGCCGCGGCGCCGCTGTGTAAAATGTGAATGTCGCTTTGCCCGAGCAGACAAAATAAAAACATTGTGCCGATGCCGGCCAGCGCGCTAAGCAAAGCCGAATAAGCCAGCGAGTTGCGCTCGAGCCGGCTGCTGGATAGTTGGATCAAAAACAAGCCTTGAGACGTGTAAACTGTAAAAAAATAAAACCAGTTTTCGGGATTTTGCAAAGCCAGCACAAAGGCTAGATAGATGGTGAGATAGATCGCCACCGAACGATTGCCGTAGATAAAACCGTAAACCGCCACCGCCGCGGTAACCGGTACCAGAAACGGATTGAGCGGCAGCAAATAGTTGGCGGCCAGGAGCGCCGCGCAGGAGATTAAGGCCAGCAGAATAAAAATCCGCCGCGTGAAAATTATGCTGCGCGCGTGCATGGTCAGTATTTTATTGATAATCAGCCCCAGCGCTCCGCCGTTGAGCATAATCATGGCCAGCGCGCGCGGCCACTGCCAGTCCAGCAGTGACGACGGCCAGACGATGATTGCCGAAGATACGACAAACCACAGCAGGCCGATCAGGTTTTCGATGGCGTCGGTCTTGCGCAAAAAATCCTGCCAGACTTTATTTTTTTTAAAAGCCATTATTTGATCCTCTTGATATTCGCGCCCAGCCGCGAAAGTTTTTCCGTCAGTTTCTCGTAGCCGCGCTCAATATGCTCGATGTCATATATTATCGTCTCGCCCTGCGCCGCCAGCCCGGCCAGCCAGAGCGCCGCGCCCGCGCGCAGGTCTGTGGCCTTGACTTCCGCGCCGGAAAGTCTGGGCACGCCCTTGATTATAGCAATCCTTTCTTTGATGCGGATATTGGCGCCCATGCGCTGCAGCTCGCTGGTATGCATGAAGCGATTTTCAAAAATCGTCTCGCGGATAGTGCTCATGCCGTCCGCCAGGGCGAGATAAGCCATGATTTGCGCCTGCATGTCCGTGGGAAATCCCGGGTGGGGATTGGTTACAATATCCGCGCTTTTGCAGACGCCGCCCGCCGCGGCCTCGATGGAATTATTTTTGATAGTCAGCTTTGCGCCGGCGCTGTCCAGCACGGAAAGCAGAGCGGAGATATCCAGCGGACGCACATTGTGAATCGTAATCTTGCCGCGCGTGATCAAACCGGCCAGCAGCATAGTGCCGGCTTCGATGCGGTCAGGGATGATCGTGTGTTTTACGCCGGATAGTTTATTGACGCCCTTGATCGTGATTGTCGAAGTTCCCGCGCCGCTGATTTTGGCGCCGGCTTTATTGAGCAACTCGGCCAGGTCGACGATTTCCGGCTCCTGCGCGGCATTGGTGAGCGTGGTCGTGCCGTCAGCCAGCGTGGCGGCCATCATAATGTTTTCCGTGGCGCCCACGCTGGGAAAAGAAAAAGCCACAGGCGCGCCTTTGAGTTTCGGACAGCGGATCTCAATGAAGCCGTGCTCCAGCCGGACTTTGGCGCCCAGAGCCTCAAAACCCTTGAGATGAATATCCACGGGACGTGAACCGATGGCACAGCCGCCCGGCATCGGCACGCGCACCATGCCGACCCTGGCCAAAATCGGCCCCGCGATAAAAAACGAAGCGCGCATTTTAGTGACGAGTTCATACGGAATCAAATGCTTAATTTGTTTTTTGTTGTAAACGCGGATATTGTGGCCGTTTTGCTCCGCGACAATATTGATCGAGCGCAGCATGCGCACCATAGTGGTGATGTCGGTCAATTCGGGCACATTGGTGATCAGACTCTCGCCGTCCAGCAGCGTCGTGGCGGCCATGATCGGCAGCGCGGAGTTTTTGGCGCCGGAGATATTGACCGTGCCGTAGAGAGGCTGTTCGCCGATTATTTTGACTCTGGCCATAAAATCCTTTTTTTCAGCCGCAAAGCCGCGCTCAGCAGCACCGCAATTATAACCAGAAACCACAGGTAAGAGTATATTCCGGAAGTTACGGAGAGCAGCACGGCGGCCAGATTGAGCACGGCCGAGGCGGAATACAGCAGCAGCACCACCTCGCGCTGGCTGTCTTTGTAATAATTCAGCAGGATATGATGCAAATGCCCGCGGTCAGGCAGGAAAATATTCACACGGTTTTTGAGCCGGCGGATTATAGCCAGCGCCGTGTCGGTCAGCGGTATCAGTAGCGAGAGCAACGGTATGCCCAGCGCGATGACTGTCGCGCTTTTGAGCACGCCGGTGATCGAACAAACCGCCAGTAAATAGCCCAGCAGCAGCGAGCCGGTGTCGCCCAGGAAAATCGAAGCCGGATGAAAATTGAAACGCAGGAAACCGGCCGTGGCGCCGCAGAGCGCGATCAGCAAAAAAACCACATGCAGCTGATTGGTCAGGAGAGAAATAATAAAAAGCGCGAAAGCCGAGATTAGCGCAATGCCGCCGGCCAGGCCGTCCAGCCCGTCGATCAGATTGATGATGTTCATGACTACCAGTATCCAAAACACCGAGAGAATTTTGCTGAAAACCCCAAGCTCGATCACCTGCAGGGACAAGGGGTGTTTGAGATAATTAATCTCCAGACCGCAGGACACCACCACGACAGCGATAATGATTTGGCCGAGGAGCTTGACCGACCACGGCAGGGAATAAACATCGTCGGCAAAACCCAGCGCCACGGTCAGCAGGCCGCCGCTCAGGATGACGATTATTTCGCGGCTGAAAATATTGCCGTAAAAAATCCGGCTCACGCCCAGCGCGGCGATAATGCCGATAAAAATTGCCAGCCCGCCGAGTTTTGGCGTGGGATGCGCGTGGATTTTGCGCTGGCCGGGGCGGTCAATGGCGTTGGAGCAGGCGGCTAGTTTTTTGACCGGCCAGACGGCGGCCAGAGTGACGAGCAGCGCGGCCAAAAAAGTGTCTAAATAGGCGAGGATGATTTGAAAACTCCTTTTTCCGCGATCAGCTTGCGCAGTTTTTCAATCACCTGTTTGTAAATGCGCGTGGTTTGCGATTCGGAAATGCCGATCACTTCGCCGATGTCTTTGAAAGTCTTGTCATGCTTGAAACGGCTGATGATGATAAATTTTTCTTTGCGGTCGAGTTTTTGCAGGGCTTCGTTTAAGACCACGCCGGATTCGATTTTGTTTTCAAAACTATTGTCCTGCTCGACGGCCAGATAGATGTTGGACGCGTCGGTCACCCAGTTGTAGAGCCGTGTCGGCGAAGCCTTGGTGATATAGCGGATTTGGTCGCGCATAGCCCCGCTAATCCGCGAGTAAGCCAGCGGCCAGACATCTTCATTGCGCTCGGGGTCCCAGACTTTGAGCGTCTCGAAAAACTCAATGCGCGCGACATTGGCGATGTCGTCGCCCTCGGTGTTGACCACATGCGTTGGCAACGAGGAAAAATATTTGTTGATGAGATAATTTATCTTGCTGTTGTATTTTTTGAGTATCTGGTCGGAATATTTTTCGGTCAAATGTTTTTTGATGTCTTTGTCAACCGTTTTTTTTACTTTTTTCCAAATATCTTCCATCCGCGCCGCTTCTGTCATTTAACTCAATTCCTTTTCGACTTTTTTCAAATATTCATCACCGCAGGCGATTTCCGCATCGGCATCCTCCAGCAGCGCGCCAGCGTAGAAACGATAAGCCTCGCGCCATTTGTCCCGCAAGTAGGCTTTCTCTTTGGCGGAAAATTTTTTCAAAGCCTTGAAAACATCCTCAATCGTGGCGGCCTGCGCGACCGGCGCCGCCGATAAATCGACGTCCCCCCAGCCTGTTAGATATTTAAAACTTACCGGATTGTAGCCAGTCATATTCCCTCTTGGGGTTTATTATACACTATTATTGGCGA
>JAITIE010000080.1 GCA_031279615.1 Candidatus Margulisiibacteriota bacterium
GTTTTTCAACTCCTGCAAAAACTCTCTTTTCCGGCGGCGTTTTTCGTGCCAGCCGTCCCAGGCGTAATACACCACCGGCACAACGATCAGCGTCAGCACCGTTGAAATCATTAGGCCAAAAAAGATCACCGAGGCCATCGGGCGGAACATCATTGCGCCCGGGTCGGCAAAATCAATGCGCAGTTTTTTGAAATTGACGCCAATGCCGAAAAGCAGCGGCATCAGTCCCAGCGCGGTGGTGATCGAGGTCAGCAGCACCGGCCGCAGACGGATCTTGCAGGCTTCAATCAATGTCTGTTTGCGCTGTTCGTCGGTGCTTCCGCCGGCATCCTGATTTTTTTGCAGCTGGACAAAATCCAGCAACAGAATTCCGTTATTGACGACAATGCCGGCCAGCGAGATCAGTCCGATAAAAGCCAGCATGCCAAAAGGCTGATTGGTCACCTTGAGACCAAAAACCATGCCGATCGTCGAGAGTGCGACGGTCAGCAGGATAATCATCGGCACGTAAAAACTATTGAACTGCGCGACCAGGACGATCAGCACCAGCAGTAAAGCCGTGCGTAAAGCCGCGCCCAGAAAGCTAAAACTTTGCATCATCTCTTCATTTTCGCCGGTGTAGCGCACGACATAACCGGTCGGCATCTGCAGCTGAGCGATTTCTTTTTGAATATTTTTCATGGCCACAAAAGGCAGCACACCGGATTCCGTGGCCGCGGTAATTTTAAGCACCCGGCTGTAATCTTCGCGCCGCACCGATTCCAGTCCGGCGGACATTTTGATCGTCGCCAGTTTAGTCAGCGGCACATGCTCGCCGGTGTTCGACAACAAAGTCAGATTGCGCAAAGTCTGCGTGGAAAATTTTTCCGCATCGTCGAGCTTCACGACTATATCATACTCGTCATCGCCCTCGCGGTATTTAGCGGCAACCGTGCCGTAAAAAGCGGTGCGCACTTCCAGAGCCACCTGCGCCGGTGAAAAACCGTACAGCGCGGCCTTGGTGCGGTCGATGAGCACCTGCACTTCCGGGCGGCCGGTGGACAGATTGGTCTGAATATTTACCACGCCAGGCGTGCGGTGCATGATCGTCCTAATTTCATCGCCGAGCCGTTCCAGCACGCCAAAATCCTCGCCGGCCACAACTATTGAAATCGGGCTGCCGGCATTGGGGCCCATCTGTTCAGCGCTCACAACGATCTCCGCGCCGGGGAAACGAGTCGCCTGCGCGCGGATTTTATCCACAATTTTTAAAGGCGGCGCGGAAAGCCGACGGCGCTCTTTAAATGACACCGTGAGGCGCGCCGTTGTCGCGTCGTCACTGCCGCCGCTGAAGCCCGCGCCGGTATTGCCGACATTGGAAACAAAGCGGCTGATATCGCGCAGATTTTCCTCCTCCAGCAGGACAGCCTCGATCTTGCGCACCAGCGCGTCGGTGGTTTCCAAACGCGTGCCCGAAGGCATCTTGATGTCGATCATAAATTCCTCAGGGTCGGTCGAGGGAAAAAGCTCTTTGGGCATACCGGACAGTAAAAATATACTGACCAAAAAAGCCGCCGCGGCCAGGCCAAGAACCTTACGGTAATTATCGATTGCCCAGCGCAGCCAGCGTTCATAATATTTATTTTTGAAATTATCCAGCCAATTATCCACCCGCTGTGGTAAATTTGGATGCTCATGCTCGTCAGCTTTGGTATGGCTGTGCAAAAATACCTGGCTGATAACCGGATTAAAAACCACCGCCACAGCAAAAGAAGCCAGCAAGCCAACGGAAATAGTCACCGGCAAATAACGCAGCACCTGCCCGATCATGCCGGACCAAAAAGCCAGCGGCAGAAAAGCGAAGACCGTCGTCAATGTGGAAGTCAGCACCGGCACGAGCACTTCCGACGCGCCTTCTACCGTGGCCGTCCAGCGGTCTTTGCCTTCATTGAGCAGACGGTAAATGTTTTCGACTACGACCACCGCGTTGTCGACCAGCATGCCCAGCAGAATAGTTAAACTGACCAGCACGATAAAATTGAGCGTGAAACCGAGCGTTTGAATAACCATAAGGGTGATCAGCATCGACAGCGGGATAACTGTCGCCACGATCGCCGCATTGCGAAAGCCCATAAAAAAATACAGCACACAGATCACCAGCAGCAGACTCAAAATCAAGGTGTTTTCCATATTATCCACCTGCGAGTCAATCTGTTTAGACATATCCATGATGTACTCGATCTGGGTGCCTTTGGGCAGCGAGGGCTGCGCCCGCTCGATTATTTTCTTAACATTATTGGCGACCTCGATAATATTGCCGCCGGAGCGTTTTTTGACCGTCAGCGTCACACTGTCTTTTTGGTCAGTGCGAGACAGCGAAGTTTGTTTTTTATTGGTGTCACGCACATCGGCCACATCTTTGAGTAAAATCGTCTCGCCGTGAAAAACGCCCAGGACCGTGTTGCGGATATCTTCAACCGAAGTAAACTCATTGGGTATGCGCAGTAAATAGGAGCGCGCGCCGATATCCAGCGCACCGCCCGGAATATTGACGTTGGCCGCTTTGACCGCCGCAGAAAACTGATCGTAAGAAAAGTTATAAGCCTTTAAGCGCGCTGGATTGACCACCACCTGTATTTCCCGCGTATAACCGCCGATGACCGTAACACCGGACACGCCATTGACGCTCTCAAACTCTGACTGAAAATCATCGGCGATTTTTTTCAATCTATTGAGGCCGTAATCGCCAAACAAAGAAATCGTCAGGATTGGAAAATTATCAAAACTAACCTCCTGCACCTGCGGCTCTTCAACGTCGGTGGGCAGTTCCTGGCGCGTCATAGCAACTTTGTCGCGCACTTTCTGCAGGGCGTCATCCACATTGACCTCAGGTACAAATTCAATAAAAAGCATGGAATACGATTCGGCGGAAGTAGAATTTAAATGCTTGATGCCGCTGATGCTTTTGATCTGATTTTCCAGCGGGCGCGACACCAGATTTTCCATGTCCTCCGGCGCGACGCCCGGGTAAAGCGTGTATACCATAATATAGGGCAGTTCCACCTGTGGAAACGCTTCACGCGGCATGCTGGTATAGGCGCCCCAGCCGGACAGCACGATGCCGATAAAAGCCAGCATAACCAAGCTCTTGTAACGCAGAAAAAACTCAACAAATTTTTTCATATTAATACCCTTATAACTTTATTTTTTTAATCCTCCGGCACAACTTCCACTTCCTCGCCATCCACAATAAATTCCTGGCCTTTAGCGACGATCCGGCTGCCAAAAGCCAGCGGCGACTGCACATAGGCCTTGTCTGCAAATTCAAAATTAACCGTCACCGGCGTGAAGCGCGCAATATTGCCGCTGACCAGCTCATACAGTCCTTTGCTTTCACCGCGCAACACCAGCGTGTCCAGCGGCACAACTTTAGCCTTAGCGTAATATTCCAGCGTTAATTTGGCGCGGCCAAACATGCCGGGTCTGATAAATCCGGCGGAATTGTCAATCTCGATACGCACCGGATAAGCGCCGGTTTTGTCATCCGCCAGCGAACCCGCGCCGATTACTTTGCCGGTGTAAGCGCGGTCCAGATCATCAATGTGCACCGCCGCGCTCTGGCCGATGCGCACTTTGGCAATATCATGATCCACCACGCCAATCCGTAAAATAACCTTGCTGTAATCCGCGACCACCATGACGGCCGAGCCGTTGGCAGCGTTGTCGCCCACATCGTAATGGATAAAAGACACCACTCCGTCGCGCGGCGCGGTCAAAGTGCAGTCCTCGAGATTTTTTTTGGCGACATTGTAGGCGGTTTCGGCTTGTTTGAACTGTAACTCCGCCGTTTCAAAAGCCTGCTGTGAAATCACTTCCGCCTGGTACAGGGCTTTTTGCCGGTCAAAAGAAGTTTTGGCCAAATCATAAGCGGCCTTAGCCTGATTGTACTGGGCGGTGTTTATTTCGGATTCCATTCTGGCCAGAGCCTGGCCTTTTTTCACAGTCTGGCCCAGCTCGACAAAGATCGCCTCCACAATGCCGCCGGTGTTGGTGTTCACGTTCATTTTATACAGCGGCGTCAGCAATCCCGGATATTCCTGCGTGTTAACCGCCGGAGTGGGAGCCAGCGTCAGGACTGCGACTTTGGTCAATCTCGGCGGCGGCGCGGCCTTTTTGCCGCCACAGCCGGTCAAAACCAGCGCCGCGCTTATTAAAATTAAAAGTTTTCTCATAATTTTACTCCTTTTTACAATATTTCTTGTCCGGCCGCGTAATTCAATTTGGCGCGGGCATATTCATAATCGTACAATGCGCGAATCAAATTATTCCCGGCGCTTTGCTGTTTAACAATCGCGTCATTGAGCTGCAGCGCCGTGCCGTTGCCGGACTCAAAATCAATTTTGGCAATGGCCAGAGCTTCCACAGCCAGAGCATCCTGCGCGCGCGCGGTCAAAATATTCTGCGCCTGGGCTTTCACCTCGTCGAGCGCATTCTGAATCTCCATCAACAAACGGCTGCGCGCTAATTTCAACTGCTCCTTTTGGCGGTCACTGCTATTAGCTTTTTCGTGAATCTTAAACCAATTCGCGCCGCCGGCAAAAAAATTCCACTGCACGCTGATCGTTTTGGTTTCCGTCTCGCCAGCCGGGGTCATCGGAGACTCGGGCTCGTAAGATGTTTTTTTCTTACTGTAGGAATAATAAACCGCGGGCAAAGAGCTGCCCCAGGCGTTGAAATGATCGACTTGATTGAGCCACACGGCTTCCTGCGCGGCCAGATAAGACGGACGCAGACGATAAGCGTCCTCGGTCAAGGCGGCGGCGTCAAAATTTTTCGTCAAAATATCCGCCGCAACCTCCACATTGTAAGTAATCAATTGCACAGCTTCGCTGACCGGCAAACCGATAGTTGTATTAAAATTGTAGCGCGCCGCCGCCGCCGCTTTTTCGGCATTGGTCAGATTTTTCTGCGCTTCGTAGGCTTGAATGCGCACGTCCAGCATTTCTTTGCGGGAAATCACGCCGCTCTCAAACATCAGCTCGGCGTTGCGCGCGTATGCGCCGGTCAGCGCGGCCAGATCAGCGGCCAGACTCCGCATGGCATTTGCCGCCTGCAGATCAAAAAAGGCCTGGCGCACCGAGAGCACAAACTGCTCACTGGCGTCAGCGTACACATAATCGGCCAGCTTGCCGGACGACCATGACGCGCCAATCGTGGCAAGACCGCTAAAACTAAACAACAACTGCTGGCCGGTAAAATCTTCCGACTTGGTTTTGGTTTCATTTTTGCTCTCGCCCAGCAGAGCCTGCATCGCCGGGTCTAAATCCGCCTGGGGAGTTTTGGCCGTAGTGTCGGAACGGCTCAAACTCAGCTGCGGCAGCACCGCGGCATAGCCCTGCCGCGCCTGCGCTTTGCTAACCTCGCGGTCTTTATAAACAATTTTGTGCTGTGGACTGTGCTCCAGCGCGTAAGCAATGCTCTGCTCCAGCGTAAAAGTCTGCGCGCCAGCCGCGGCCCCCAAAAGCATTGCACATAAAAAGTATTTCCCCCGCATAAAAGAGCAGTCATTCAATACCTTAGGCCATTTAAAGTCAAGGAAAATCATTGCGCATCCACCACCTTGATGTACAGCGGAATAAACAACTCAAACAAATCCGCGCCGCGCCGCAGATCCGGACGCAGGTCTAAAACATTTTCCAGGCAAGAGCGCAGAATTTCTTCCAGACCAAATTCAAGTTTGGACGAAAGCCAGAGGGACATAATGCCAAAAAAGATAATGCCGAGAGTCATAACCAGCGCTTTGGGGTCGGCTTGATTGCGCACTTCGCCAGCTTCCTGCGCCTTGCGGATAATCGTAATCTTCATCTCAAAATCATCCTGCCAATTTTTGAAACGAAAAATATTGCGGACGGAATTAACGCTTTTCAACTCCCGAAAAAAATCCACGCCGACATCGTGAATAAAATCTATGGCTTGTTTTTGCACCAGCCAAAACTGCTCAAAATAATTCTTGCCGGACAAAAGAATATCGGCCAGGCGGTGAGAGGAAACATTTCCATACTCGCCGATGCAGGCCAGGAGCAAATCTTCCTTGGACTTGAAGTAATAATAGTAAGTGTTTTTAGAAATGCCGACCGCTTCGCAGATTCGGTCAACGGTTGTTTGTCCATAGCCGTCGCGTTTAAAAATTTCACCCGCTTTGCTAATCAGCTTCTGCTTCGTGTCGTTGTTATTTATAGGTTGT
>JAITIE010000069.1 GCA_031279615.1 Candidatus Margulisiibacteriota bacterium
CAAGCCTCCGGCCACAGCACCTACTCCAATAGATAAAAGATAAAGAGAGGTGACCGGATAAATATGTTCAAACCCATACCGGCCATAGATATACTCGGCGGGGAGGTTGTGCGCCTGACCGAGGGAGATTACGCGCGCGGCAAAGTGTACGCCGCGGACCCGGCAGCCGTCGCGCGGCAATGGCAGGAGGCGGGCGCGCGGCTGCTCCATCTAGTGGATCTGGACGGGGCACGGGCCGGACGGCCGGTCAATCTGGCCAGTCTGAGCAAAATTCGCGCGGCTGTAACCTGTGAATTGGAGCTGGGTGGAGGTTTGCGCACGGAAGCCGATGCGCAAAAAATCCTGGAGCTGGGCATAGACTACGCGATACTCGGCTCGCTCGCTTTGAAAGACAAACCGTTGACCCAGAAATTAGTCGAAAAGCACGCGGACAAAATCATTATCGGCATCGACGCGCGCCGCGGCAAGGCGGCCGCCGAGGGCTGGCTGGAAAATTCTGACACGGACGCTCTAGCGCTTATCAAGGAAATGGAAAAAATCGGCGCGCGTAAAATTATTTACACGGAAATAACCCGCGACGGCACTTTGAGCGGCGCGGATCTGGAGCTCTATAAAAAACTTTGCGCTTATACTAAAATCGAGATCATTGCTTCCGGCGGCGTGGCCTCAAACGAGGACGTGCGGGCTCTGGCGGCTATTCCCGGACTGGGCGGCGTGATCATCGGCAAAGCCCTGTACGAAAATAAAATCGACCTGAAGGAATTATTTAAATGAACATACTTGTTACCGGCGGCGCGGGTTATATCGGCGCGCACATGACGCGCTATATTTTGCGTCACGGTCTGCGGCCGGTAGTCCTGGACAATCTAGTTTACGGCCACCGCGCCAGCCTGCCGGAAAAAACAAAGTTTTACCGCGGCGACATCGCCGACCGGAGACTGGTTACTAAAATAATCCGCAAAGAAAAGATTGACGCCGTTCTGCATTTTTCGGCCTACGCTTATGTCGGCGAGTCGGTGGAAAACCCGCGCAAATATTACGAAAACAATTTCAGCAAAACGCAAAAACTGCTGGACACGCTGCTGGACAATAATGTCGCGCATTTTATTTTCTCATCTACCTGCGCGACTTACGGCGCGCCGGATGTTAAAAAACTCCACGAAAAACTGCCGCAAAATCCCATCAATCCTTACGGCTTCACCAAGCTGGCCGTGGAAAAAATGCTGGCGGATTACAGCCGGGCTTACGGTCTGCAATACGCGGCTTTACGTTATTTCAACGCGGCTGGCGCGGACGATGACGGCGCGATCGGTGAAGCGCATGATCCCGAAACTCACCTGATACCGCTGGCCCTGCAGTCCATCTTGCGACCCGCCAGACAATTGAAAATTTTCGGCACGGATTACCCGACTCCGGACGGGACCTGCGTGCGGGATTATGTGCACGTTTACGATCTGGCCGCCGCGCATCTGCAGGCGCTGGACTATATTCTGAAAAATAAAACTTCCGACTGTTTCAATCTCGGCTCGGAAAACGGCTATTCGGTGCGTGAAATAATTAAGGCTTGCGAAAAAGTTAGCGGCCGTAAAGTAAATTGTCTGGAGGCGCCGCGCCGCGCCGGCGATCCGGCCTATCTCGTCGCGGATTCCAGCAAAGCGCGGAAGATCCTCGGCTGGCGGCCTTGTTATGACCTGGAAAAAATCATCGCCACAGCCTGGAATTGGGAACAAAACCGCCGTTATTAACCTCGTCATTTTCGATATAATCACGCATTCTATTCGTAAATCTGGCCGTGCGCAGTTTACGCAACGTTTTAGCCTCCAACTGACGGATACGTTCTTTACTGACCTGAAGATATTCGCCTACTTCGTCCAGAGTGTGGCGCTTTTTGCCGTTCAAACCGAAGCGCAATTCTATAATATCTTTTTCTCTGATGGTTAATTTGTTCAAACATTTCTGTATATTCTCCATAAGATCTATTTCCAGAACTGTTTCCTCTGGCCGAGCATACGCTTCGTCTGGCAGCAAATCTTTGAGAGACAAGCCCTCGTCTTTTTGAGAAGGGTCTACTATTATATCCAGAGAAGTGCAGGTCTGTCCCAATAGGAGGGTATGCTTACGCACTTTTTTCAACGACCAGTCAAGATGTTCTGCCAGCTCTGTTTCTGTAGGTTTATGTCCTAAAGAGCTTAATAATTCATCCTGTGCCGCCTGAAAAAGTCGAAGCGAAGTATTTTTATGCGCTGGAACATGCATCAGCGCGCCTTTATCCGCCAACGCTTTTAGTATGGCCTGACGTATCCACCAGCCGGCATAAGTGGAAAAATGAAAACCTTTTTTATAATCAAAGCGCTCTACCGCCTTGAGCAGGCCAATATTCCCTTCATTGATCAAATCGAGCAGTTCCAGATTGCTATTGTGGTATTTTTTGGCGATAGAAACTACTAACCGTAGATTAGCCTGCACAAATTTAGCGCGCGCTTTTTTTATATCTTGTTCCACTTTTGCTCTGGCTAAAATATTCCGCGGATCTTTGCGGCGCGTGATTTTCTCGGCCAATTCCTGGCTCTTTTGCCGTAGTTCTGCAAGCGTCTTGCCCAAAGCACGCTCTTCTTCGGGAGTTAAAAGAGCGCAATGCTTCATTTCTTTTAAATAAAGACTCAGCGCATCTTCATCGTTCAGCGCGTCGTCTTTTTCAGACGCAGACTCGCCGCGCTCCGGCTCTTGAGCGTTTCCAGCTATAAGTTTATGGCACAGCATATTGATAAGCTCAATCGTCCTAACAGTCTTTGGGCAACGTTTTGTCCATAACTTTTTACCTCTAATTCAAATATTCCAACAATCTTTGATTACGCGACGGGTGGCGCAGTTTTTTGAGCGCCTTGGCC
>JAITIE010000013.1 GCA_031279615.1 Candidatus Margulisiibacteriota bacterium
CCGCGGCCAGAGGCGCGGTCATTCACGAAGGCTGGCGCATGCTGCTCTGGCAGGGCGCGCTGGCTTTTGAGCTGTTTACCGGACAGTCCGCGCCGGTGGAGATCATGCAAAAAGCTCTGCTGGCTAAATTGAAATAACTTAGAATTACGCGTGTGAATATCTTTATATTCACGCGCAATTAGAAAAAACAAGCAAAGATTTTCATAAAAATAGCATTTGACAAGCGTTTAAGCGTTTCGCTAGAATTGGCCAGATATGTAAAATCTATCGGGAGGTGCGAAATGGCAGAAGATATTTTGGTAGTGGCAAGCAAGGTGAAAGACTACATCAGCAGCAAAGGCGGCAGAACTTCCGGCGAATTGATCGAGGCTTTGAGCAAAAAAGTTCAGAGAAAACTGGATAGAGCGCTGGAAAGAGCCAAAGAAAACAGCCGTCAGACCGTAATGCCTTACGACATCTAGTTTTCTTTCGGGTAAAATTCGTAAAAGGCCCGGTTTAAACGCCGGGCTTTTGCTTTTTTACGGCATTTTCCGCCATTTCCATCGCTTTATTCAGTTCGCGGACAATTTCTGCCTGCAAAGTTTTTTCTTGCTCCGGGGCCAGCTCCGGCGGAACTTCCAGCGGTTTAAGCACGCGCAGTGCGGCCCGGGAGCCCCAGAGCGGCAATTGATATTGATCCCAGCGTTTGCGAAAAATAATTTTGCGCGAGTAAGCCGCGCCTATCGGAAAAATCACCGCGTTGGTTTTACCGGCGATCCTGACCATGCCGGGTTTGGCCGTCCGCCGCGGCCCATTCGGCCCGTCGAGCGCGATAACGCCGCTGTGCCCGGCTTTAAGATGTTTGATAAAACCGACCGTCCCGCGCACGGTCTGCGGGTCTTTGTGGTCGTCGGTTATTCGAAAATCCCGCATGCCGTAAGAATTGGCCATGGCCGCCAGCACATCTCCTTTGCGCGAGGCCTCCATGAGCACACCGGCGTCACGGCGGCGAAACCAGTAAAAGCCCGCAAAAGTCACCTCATGCCAGCAGCAAAAAAGAATGCTCCGCCCCGCCTGTAAATATTTGGCGGTCAGCGCGTCCAATTCCGCGCAGTCCAGACGCAGTGTCGGTGAGATCAGGCGGTGCAGGCAGATCAGGCCTTTTTTCTTAAAAAATTGCGTCAAACCGACAAACATGACAATATTGTAATACTTGCGTTACATTTTTGTAAACTTATGTTACAATTCCGGTCTATGAAAGCTCCCGCCATCAACCGCGAACTGGAAGAGTTGAGCATACTTTTTGAGCTGAGCCAGAAGATCAATATTTCCAACGACTTGCAGGATATTCTCAACACCATTCTGGATATTCTCTCGCGCAAAATGGGCATGACGCGCGGCACGGTCACCCTGCTCAAGCCCTACACTGATGATCTGATTATCGAGGCGGCGCACGGCCTGTCTTACGACGCCAGACAGCGCGGGCATTACAAGCTGGGCGAAGGCATCACTGGCAAGGTCGCCGCCAGCGGCAAACCGATGATTATTTCCAATATCAGCGACGAGCCGCGTTTTCTGAACAAAACCAAAACCCGCAGTGAACTGGACAAGAAAAATATTTCTTTTATCTGCGTGCCGATCAAGACTGGCAAAGAAACGATCGGCGCTTTGAGCGTGGACAAGCTTTTTCAAAAAGATATTTCACTTGATGAGGACCTGCGCCTCTTGACGATTATTTCTTCAATGCTGGGACAGGCCGTCAAAATCCACCGCGCGATCAACGAGGAGCGCGACAAACTCCGCGCCGAGGCCGAAAAACTACGCTCGCAGTTGAGCGAGAAATTTAATTTCACCAATATTATTGGCAACAGCAGTCAGATGCACGATGTGTACGTGCAGATCCACCAGGCCAGCAAAGGCAGCGCCTCGATCCTGATCCGCGGCGAGTCCGGCACCGGCAAAGAGCTGGTCGCGCACGCCATTCATTACAATTCGATACGCTCCGCCAAGCCTTTCGTCAAAGTCAACTGCGCGGCGATCCCCGCGGAATTAATCGAAGCGGAGCTTTTCGGCCACGAAAAAGGCGCGTTTACCGGCGCCCATCAGCAGAAAAAAGGCAAATTTGAGCTGGCGCACGGTGGCACGATTTTCTTGGACGAAGTCGGCGATTTGTCCATGCCGACGCAGGTCAAATTATTGCGTGTGCTTCAAGAAAAAGAGTTCGAAAGGGTCGGTGGAGTCGAGACTATCAAGACCAATTTTCGCCTCATCTCCGCCACGAATAAAAACCTCGAAACCATGATCAAAGACGGCCTTTTCCGCGAAGACCTGTATTACCGGCTCAATGTTTTCAGCATTTTCCTGCCGCCCCTGCGCGACCGCCGCACGGATATTCTGCTCCTGGCCGAACATTTTCTCAAAACTTACGCCGAGGAAAACAATAAAAAAATCAACCGCATCTCCACGCCGGCCATCGATATGATGATGACTTATCACTGGCCGGGCAATGTGCGCGAGCTGGAAAACTGCATCGAGCGCGCGGTTTTGGTCTGCGAGGGCGAGACTATTCACGGGCATCATTTGCCGCCGTCACTGCAGACCAGTACCCAGCGCGAGCAGACCGAGGATATTTCTTTTGAGGAAAAAGTCGCCACTTACGAAAAAGACCTGATCATCGACGCGCTCAAGGCCGCGCGCGGCAATATCAGCAAGACTGCGGAAATGCTGCGCACGACCGTGCGGATCCTCGGTTATAAAATGAAACAATACAATATTGATTACAAGACTTACCGTTAGGAAAATTTAGCGCTTTGTTATGCTTAAAAGTTTACTTCTGCCAGGAGATTCACTTTTTGCAGTTGGGCGGACATTTCGGAAGAAAACAAGCGGTTAAGTGACGTCAAAAATTCAATATTGAATGACAAACCCTTAACCACCTCTCTGCCCAAAGAAAAACTTGCCAGAAAATTATCCCAGGAAATGTTTTCCAGCAGACTGTATTCAGGGCCGTGATTTTCCAGCCGCGGCCCCTGCCACGCGGCGTCAAAACCAGCATATAAATGAGCAGGCAGCCGTATTTGGCTAGACAGGCTGGCGCTGATAAAAGGCAGCGCAGGCAGACCCAGCAGCGGTTTGACATACCATTTATCTTCATCAGCCTGCCAGGAGGCCAGATCATACTTGTCCATTAACCCCAATAAAGAATTGGACGATTCGTTCCCTAAACTCCACTGGCCAAAAGCCAGCGCCGTGTCCACATTGAGACTCAGGATTTCAGGTCCCCAAGATACTCGGGAATTAAAAATATTTTCCGCGGAGAAATTAACGCCAAGCACGGACAAATCCGGTTCGGCGCCAGATCTATGCGTGTAGCCGTAGCTGGCTTTGAACCACGGCAAGGTATAATCCAGAGACACCGAAGCGTAATCATTCTGCGGGTCGGCCGCCAAAACTAAAGCCAATGCTCCCTGGCTTTCGACAAGCGAAGCTGTCCCTATGTCGAACTGCCGGTAATACCCGTTCGGCAAGCCGACCCCGTGCTGCTCCA
>JAITIE010000044.1 GCA_031279615.1 Candidatus Margulisiibacteriota bacterium
AAACTGGTCGGCTTTGCTGAGTTTGTCGAGAAAAACCCGACCGACAGCAATTGGACAGCCAGAGCCTTTATGTTTGACAATAAATCACTATATATTGATAGACAGAAGTAAAATACTAAACGGCAAGTTTTTAGATTTTTTGAAATATGCTTTTGCTCGAACTTAACGAGCGAGGCGAAGTTAAGTGAGAGACAATATAAAGTAAGAATATAACCCGTCTGCTACTAGAGAATTATAAGAAATTGACTAACGTTTTATACAGTACTTTTGAGGAAAATCAAAATTTGTTATAATTCGGGTAATCTTTGATAGGGAGGTAGAAATGGAAAGAGCAGGGCATGTTGAAAGTATAGATAGTGGTGATTGGAAGTTTTCGATAATCGAGTCGCTAAGTTATGGTTTTGCCAAAACCAAGAAATTTTTCTGGATAACGCTGGGTTTGTATATTTTGGCTTATCTGGCCATCTACATTGTGAATTTTGCCGGCGGTTTGGCGGTGGGATTTCTTGCCGGAAGTGGTTCCTTGTATGTGCTGGTGGCGGCAGTTACAGTAGCTTTTTTAATTTCTGTGTATGTGTATGTTATGATTGCGCTGGGCTGGCGGCGCGTGTTTTTGACCGTGCTTTCCGGCAAAGCTCCAGCGCTGGCGTGTTTTCTTGATGCGGACAATCATCAGTATTTCTGGCAATATATCGGCGCAAGCATTTTACAAACGCTAATTGTTGCGGTTGGCACGATTTTGTTCATAATCCCGGGTATCGTCTGGCACTATACTTATATGTTCACGAAGCTGATTGTGGTGGACAAAAAATTAGGTCCGACCGAAGCCCTGGCGGCCAGCCGTAAATTAGTGGCCGGCCAGCGTTTGAATTTATTTGTTTGGTCATTGGTAATGGCTGGCGTAAATATAATTGGATTGTTGTGTTTGGGCATTGGCTTGCTGGTGACCGTGCCGACTACGTATTACGCTTATGTGTATGTTTACGGTAAATTGTCCGGCAAGAAAATTGCCTAGTGTTTGAGGATCAGCGAGAAATCGTTGATTAAATAACCGTCGACCAATAGAGCCTGCGGACAAAAGGAACGGCAGAGTTGCAAAAAGTACCTTTTGTCCGCGTAGTAAAAACGCGGGTCTTGTTCATATAAATACATCGCGTCTTGATCCAGCAGATTAAAAGCGCAGGCCAGCCGCGAACTGGCGTACATTTTTTCGATGACATTTTGGATGCGCTGCATTTGGTTGTCTGGCCGGTCAAAAATAATATTTAAACTGCCCGATGCCAAAATGATGTCGTAATTTTCCAATTCTGCAGTGACAAAATTTCCGTTCTTAAATTTAGCCGCTGGATAATTCTGCTGTGCCGCGCTGAGCATTTCCGGCACGATGTCGAGGCCGGTATAATTAACGTTTTGATAGCCGTTAGTCTGCAAATAATCGTACAGGTCGCCCAAGCCGCAGCCGAGGTCCAGCAAAGTAATTTTTTCCGTTTTATTGGGCACGGTGTATTTAACCAGCGTGTCAAAGCGCGTGTATTGAGTCGAGCGGTCATTATAAGAAACAGAGAGCACCGACTGTCCGCCGTGCCGCCGGATCAAACTGCGGTAAAAATCCAGCAATTTTTTATAAATCTTTAATTACCTCTTCCGCAATCTGCACGGCGTTGAAAGCCGCGCCTTTGCGCAGATTATCCGCCACGATAAAAAGCTCCAGACCATTGTCGATCGAAATATCCTCGCGGATGCGCCCGACCAGAGTCTCGTTTTTGCCAGCGGCCAGTATCGGCATGGGATAAATATTTTTTTGCGGCTCGTCCAGGACGATTACGTTTTCCGCCTTGTGCAAAAGCCGGCGCGCCTCGTCCGCGCTGATTTTCTTTTGCGTTTCCACATTGACGCACTCCGCGTGGCAGTAAAACACCGGCACGCGGCAGGTTGTCGCGGTCACGCGCAAGCCAGCGTCGCCAAAAATCTTTTTGGTTTCGTTGACCATTTTCATTTCTTCTTTGCTGTAGCCGCTGTCCAAAAAACTGTCGATGTGCGGCAGAATATTAAACGCGATCTGATGCGGATAAACTTTTGGCCGCACCGGTTTGAATTGCAAAATGTCCACGACTTCCTGCTGCAGCTCGTCAATGGCTTCTTTGCCGGTGCCGGATACCGCCTGATAAGTCGAGATGACTAGCCGTTTAATGCCGACGGCGTCGTAAATCGGCTTGAGCGCGACGACCATTTGCGCCGTCGAACAGTTGGGATTGGCGATAATGCCTTTGGGCCGGTTTTTTACCGCGCTGGCGTTGATTTCCGGCACGACCAGCGGCACCTGCGGGTCCATGCGAAAAAAAGCGGTGTTGTCGATGACCACGGCGCCTGAAGCCGCGGCCAGGGGCGCAAATTTTTCCGAGACTGCCGAACCGGCCGAGAACAAAGCGATCTGTGCGTCTGAAAAGGAAGTTTCTTTTAATTCCTGCACAACGACTTCCTGTCCCTGAAATTCCACGCGTGAGCCAGCGGTGCGTGCCGAAGCCAGCGGGATTATTTTGCCCACCGGAAATTTTCTTTCTTCCAGCACTTTGAGCATTTCCTGGCCGACTACGCCAGTCGCGCCAACGACCGCCACATTGTATTTTTTGGCCACAATTTGGTCCTTTGTTTTGAATTTTGGGCGTGATTATAGCGCAACTTTATAGTATTATACAGACATGACGAATTTCTTTACGGTTGTCAAAGAAGTGGCCGCGAAATATCCCAAAAATATTTGTTTTGCCGAGGGCGAGCAGACTTACGGCGAGGTCTGGCGGCTGGCGCAGGCACGGGCGGCGGCTCTGCGGGCGCGCGGTGTCAAAAAAGGCGATGTGGTCGGGATTTTGAGCAAAAATTCCCCCGAGTGGTGTATTACTTTCACAGCGATTTTGTCCGTGGGCGCGCTGGCGCTGGTGCTGGACAGCAATCTACGCGCCGACATGTACCGCGAGATGCTGGCGCACGTGAACACCAAGATTTTATACACCTCAGCTATGTTTGCCAGCGAGGATTACGGTGTGCCGCAGTTGTCTATCGAGGCGGCTGATCCTTATGCCGCTTTTGAGCCGGAGGAAAAAGCGGAGGGCTCGGATCTGGCGATGCTTTTGTATACCTCAGGCACCACCGGCAATCCCAAAGTTGTGCCGCTGACTCACGACAATATTATCAAGACTACGCAGGCCTGCATCAAGCATATCAGCGCCGGACCGGAAGACATGTTTCTCACGATCCTGCCTCTGTATCATGTGTACGGTTTGGTGGCCGGTTTTTGGGGCGGTTTTTTGTGCGGCGCGGCGCTCGTTTTTCAAAACTCGCTCAAGGGCACGGATATTCTGAACACGCTGGCCAAATATCCCATCACGGTTTTCAGCGCGGTGCCGCAGCTTTGGGAAATTTTCTTTGACCAGATCGCCAAGAAAATCAAGAACGAGTCTAAATTTAAATACGCCTTGTTTATGTTTGTCTTGAAACACGCGCCGAGTTTTCGGCATGTTGGTCTAGGCAAATTTCTTGACAAATTATTTTATCCGATCCACAAAGCTTTTGGCCTGAAACTCCGGATTTTACTCTGCGGCGGTTCGCGGCTAGGCTGGCGGTATTGCCTCTACTATAAATACATGGG
>JAITIE010000049.1 GCA_031279615.1 Candidatus Margulisiibacteriota bacterium
TTTGACCGCATGTTAATCTGGCAGGCAATACGCAATGACTTGACGCTGTTGAGCAAAGACAAATTGTTCCGGCAGTACACGGCGGACGGACTCAAATTGTTCTGGTAAGCTCTTTGCGCAACAGCGCCGCGTCTTCTATCGGATTGCTGTAATAGTTTTCGCGCAGGCCGGTTTTTATAAACCCCAGTTTCAAATAAAGACTTAACGCCGCTTGATTGGACGCGCGGACTTCGAGATAAACATTGTTTAAATGACCATGTTCCCTGAATAATTCCCGCAAGGCTTTTTCCGCCAGCCCCCGCCGCCGGTATTCTGGCCGCACACAGACCTCGATTATCTGCAATTCGTCGGCGGCAACCGTATATTCCACCTGGCCGGCCGCGCAGTTATTGATAGTAATTATTTTGTGCATTATAATTGCCAGAATAAAACAGAGGAGCAAAAAATGCCAGTACCCAAAAAACGGCGCACTCACGCCAGGACGCGCACCAATCATGCGTATAATTTTAAAGCCGCAGGCAAAATGTCCGGCGTCTGCAAAAATTGTGGAGCCGCTGTGCTGCCGCATACGATTTGCCCGGTCTGCGGATTTTACAAAGGCCGCAAAGTCAAAGTGACCAGGCTCGAAAAACAAAACGCGCGCCAAGCCCGCAAGGCTGAGGATAAAAAATAACAATGCGCATAGCGCTGGACGCGATGGGCGGCGATTATGCTCCCGCCGAAGTGGTCAAAGGCGCGGTGGCCGCGGCTAGAGATGAAAATTTGACGGTTATTCTAATCGGCGATCAGGCCAAGGTCAGCCTGGAATTAAAAAAATATCCCAAGAAAAATAATATTGAGACCGTGCATGCCAGTGAGGATATTGCCATGTCCGAGCATCCGGTGGAAGCTGTGCGGGTCAAAAAAGACGCGTCAATCAATGTTTGCATGCGCCTGCTCAAAGAAGGCAAGGCTGACGCGGTGGTGTCCGCTGGCAACACCGGCGCGGTCATGGCCGCGGCGCTATTCGGGCTGGGGCGGGTGAGAGGCATTGAACGACCGGCGATTTGCAGTGTGTTTCCGACAGTCAAGGGTCATACGGTTGTGCTGGATATCGGCGCCAATGCGGACTGCCGGCCTAGTCATCTCGTGCAGTTTGCTTATATGGGCAAGGCTTATATCGAAAAAGTCATCGGTGTGGAAAACCCGCGCGTGGGTCTGCTCAATATCGGCGAGGAAGACGAAAAAGGCAGTGAGCTGACAGCCGCGGCCAATAAAATGCTGCGGCTTGAGCGCGCTAATGGTTTGAACTTCATCGGCAATATTGAGGGCAAAGATATTTTGGAAAACGAATCCGATGTGGTGGTCTGCGACGGTTTTGTCGGTAATGTTGTGCTGAAATTCGGCGAAGGCATGGTTTTCTCACTGACCAAGCTGATTAGACAAAATTTGTCATTCCTCGGCTGGCTGGGTCTTTTTTTCATGCTCGGCTCGCTGTTCAAAGTAAAAAATAAAATCGATTACAAAAAGTACGGCGGCGCGCCGTTGCTGGGCGTCAACGGCGTGGTAATCATCACGCATGGCCGCGCCAAAGCGGAAACAATCAAAAACTCTATCGCGGCGGCGGCTAAAGCCGTAAAGCAAAACCTGATCGAGGCAATCCGTCAGGTCAAAGCTGTGGAGAATTCTATTGGCTAAAAATCCACCGAAATTATTTCAAGCCGGCATCGCCGGCATAGGCTCCGCCGTGCCTGACCGCGTGATGACCAATAACGATTGGGCTAAATTGGTCGACACTTCCGATGAATGGATCCGCACGCGCACGGGCATTGCAGAACGCCGGCTCTGCGACGCAGACACCGCCGCGTCTGATCTGGCGTTTTTGGCCGCGCAGAGGGCTTTGCAGGACGCCGGTCTTGCGCCGGAAGAAATAGAGTTAATAATCGTGGCGACGACCACGCCGGATTATCCGGTGTTTCCGTCGGTGGCCGCGCTCTTGCAGGACAGGCTGGGCTGTGTGTCAGCCGGCGGCTTTGACCTGTCGGCGGCCTGTTCCGGTTTTGGCTACGGTTTTTACACCGCCGCGCAGTTTATCGAGAATGGCGAGTTCCAAAAAGTGCTGCTGGTTTGCGTGGACACCTTGAGCAAGAATATGGACCATACCGACCGCAATGTCTGCGTGCTTTTCGGCGACGGCGCCAGCGCTCTGGTTTTGACGCGCGCGGAATCCGGTTACGGGCATCTGGCTTCAATTATTGGTTTGCGCGGCTCCGGCGCGGACGAATTGATCGTCAAAAACGGCGGTTCGCGCGCCCCATTGACGGAAAATAATTTTTCCAGCAAAGACCGCTTCATTTATATGAACGGCAAAGCGGTGTTCAAATTTGCCGTGCAAATCATGGGTGAGGCGACTGAACAGGTTATACGCCAGGCCGGTTTTACCAGCAAGGATATTGATTTTTTTGTGCCGCATCAGGCCAACACGCGTATTATCGACGCGGCGATGAAGCGGCTCGATCTCGCGCCGGAAAAAGTTATTGTCAATATCCAAAAGTACGGCAATACTTCCAGCGCGTCCATACCGCTGGCTCTCGACGAGGC
>JAITIE010000053.1 GCA_031279615.1 Candidatus Margulisiibacteriota bacterium
CTTAACCCAATCTTAACAATTCTTTAATACTTAACAAATTTTTAATAATTATACTTTATAGCAAATGTTGCCAAGTTTGAGCCTGCAAACCAAAGAAAATATTTTTCAGCAGATTTTGACCAAAGCCGCGCTCTTCGTGACGGTGGTTTTGGTTTTGTTTTTCTTGACGCTTTTGCTGAAATCCCTGCCGGCGATCTGGTCAAATGGCTTTAATTTTTTCGGCGGCGCGGTTTGGGATCCGCTGACCGGCGAATACGGAGCGTTTCCGCTGCTGTGCGGCACGCTTTTGACCAGCGGGCTGGCTTTGCTTTTGACTTTGCCGCTGGCGTTGTCTATCGCGCTTTTTCTCGGCGAATTTTTCCGCAAAGGTCTGGCCGCTTCTATTCTGCGCGCGTCTGTGGAGCTGCTGGCCGGCATACCCTCCGTGGTTTATGGTTTTTGGGCATTGTTTGTTTTGGTGCCGCTGATTCGCCGGCTGGAAATAGCTCTCGGCGTCGTGCCGTTCGGCGTCGGCGTTCTGACGGCGTCGCTCGTGCTGGCGATTATGATAATTCCTTACGCCGCTTCTTTGTCCGCCGAAGTCATCAAGCTGGTGCCGCAGGACATTCGGGAAGCCGCCTACTCGCTGGGCGCGACACGTTATGAGGTGGTGCGCCGCGTGATTTTGCCCTGCGCGCGTTCGGGCGTCTGCGCCGGTATTCTGCTCGCTTTTGGCCGGGCCTTTGGCGAAACTATGGCCGTGACTATGGTCATCGGCAATGCCAATAAAATGCCAGCCTCGCTTTTTGACACCGGCAATACGATGGCCAGTATTATTGCCAATGAATTGGCTGAAGCGACCGATCCGCTGTACGTTTCCAGTCTGGTGCAGGTCGGCTTATTGCTTTTGACGGTGTCCGCGCTCATCAATCTGGCCGGCAAGTACATTGTCAAAAAAATTAACGTGGAGGCCTAAACCGTGACGTTTACTGAAGCAGCTAAAACACTGCTCTGGCGGCAATCGCTGGACAAAGTTTTTTTCGGAGTAATTTGTTTTTTTTCGTTCTTGTCCGTTTTGCCGTTGGTTTTAATTTTGGGTTATTTGCTGGTCAAAGGCGTGTCCGCGCTGAACTGGCAGTTTTTCTGCCGCGTGCCTCAGCCGCTGGGTGAAATCGGCGGCGGCATCGCTAACGCGTTGCTCGGTTCATTGATTTTGCTGGCTGTGGCTTTCCTGCTGGCCGTGCCGCTAGGACTGCTGGTCGGCATTTATCTGGCGGAAAATAAAAAAAACTGGCTGGCGGACTGCGCCCGTTTGTCCGTGGAAATCCTGCAGAGCGTGCCGTCTATTGTCATTGGTCTGGTGGTTTACACCTGGCTGGTCCTGCCGCTCAAAACTTTTTCCGCGTTGGCTGGCGGCGCGGCGCTGGCGCTGATGATGCTGCCAGTCAGCGTGCGCTCCACGGAAGAAACTCTGCGACTGATACCGCTGGAGCTTAAAGAAGCCGCGCTGGCGCTGGGCGTGCCGTATTATCGGACAATCCTGCGCGTTATTGTGCCGTCAGGTTTGAGCGGCATTGTCACCGGCGTGCTGCTCAGTCTGGCGCGCGTGGCTGGCGAGACCGCGCCGCTTTTATTCACGGCTTTCGGCAATCCTTTTTTGAGTCTCGCTTTGTTCCGGCCAATCGAGTCCCTGCCGCATTTAATCTTTTATTACGCGACCAGCCCTTATGCGGAATGGCACAGATTGGCCTGGGGCGCGTCTTTTGTGCTGGTGGTTGGCGTGCTGTTCCTGAATCTGACCGCCAAATTTTTAACGCGCCGCTGGCGCGTGCGATTTTGAGAGGAGAAAAACAAATGTCTATTTTGGCCATACAAAATCTATACGTGAGTTTTCTGGAAAACACCGTAGTCAAAAATGTGTCCATGGATATTGAGGAAAAAAAAGTCACGGCTATCATGGGGCCGTCGGGCTGTGGTAAAACGACCGTCCTGCGTTCGGTCAACCGGATGCATGAGCTTTCCGCGCACGCCAGCGTTACGGGCAAAGTCCTGCTGCGCGGCGAAGATCTTTACGCGTTGGACGCGATACTCGTGCGCCGCCGGATCGGCATGGTTTTTCAGCGGCCTAATCCTTTCCCGACGATGAGCATTTATGACAACGTGGTTGCGGGTTATCTGCTCAACGGCCTGAGGCTCGGCAAACCGGAGCTGGACAATCTGGTCGAGGAATCGCTGAGCTCTGCCGCGCTGTGGGATGAGGTCAAAGACAGCCTGCGCCGCCGCGGCGCGTTTCTCTCTGGCGGCCAGCAGCAGCGGCTCTGCATTGCCCGCGCCCTGGCTATGCGGCCAGAAATTTTACTGCTGGATGAGCCGACTTCCGCGCTGGACCCCAAAGCGACAGCGAGCATTGAAGAGCTGTTGGTGCAGTTGAAAAAAACCGTGACGATCCTGCTGGTTACGCACAATATCGCCCAGGCTTCACGCGTTTCGGATTTCACGGCCTTTATGTATCTAGGCGAGCTGGTGGAATTTGGCGCGTCGGCAAAAATGTTTACCGCGCCGCAGGATAAAAGAACGGAGGAATATTTGACCGGAAAATTTGGTTAGACGAAAGGAGAAAAAATGTTAACAGAAAAACTGCAGGATTTGAAAAAAAATTTGCTGGAATATGCCGCGCTGGCGGAAACGATGGTGGCGGACGGCATACAAGGCCTGTTGCAAAAAGATGAAACTAAATTAAAAAATATTTTGGAAAAACATGAGCCGCAGGCCAATCTCCGGGAAATCGAGTTGGACGAAAAATGCACGAGTTTACTGGCGCAGTATCAGCCCAAAGCCAAAGATTTGCGGACAATTTTAATGGTGCTGGGCATGAACCGCGACCTGGAGCGCATCGGCGATCATGCTGTGAATATTGCGCAAAGCGCGCTGTATCTGCTGGAGCGTCCGCCTTTAGATCCGCTGTTCGACCTGCCGCGCTTAAGCGGTCTGGTCAACGGCATGCTGCGGGACAGCGTTGACGCTTTTCTGCAGGAAGATTCCGCGCTCGGCAAAAATGTCTGTGAACGCGACGACGAGGTGGACGAACTGCGCGGGCAAATTTTGCGTAAATTAATTGCCTGTATGTCCTCCGACGCCTCGACTATTGAGCGCGCCCTGCATATAATTAGAATATCCGGCAATCTAGAGCGGATTGCTGATCTGACGACTAATATCGGCGAAGAAGTGATTTTCATGGCGGAGGGCCGGGTGCTCAAACATCATCAGGGAGAAAAATAAATATGCCTTTGATCGCGGTGCTGGATGATGAGCCGGATATTCGAGAACTAATTGCCCTCAATCTCAAAAAAGCCGGATTTAATGTAAAAGAATTTGCCGAGCCGAAAACTTTTTGGCGCTATCTCAACACGGACTTGCCGGACGCGCTGATTCTAGACTTGATGCTGCCCGGCATGGATGGTCTGGAAATTTGCAAACAGTTGCGCGGCCAGACCCGCACGGCGCGTCTGCCGGTCATTGTGCTGACCGCCCGCGCGGAAGAAATCGATAAGATTGTCGGTCTGGAGCTTGGCGCGGACGATTATGTGACCAAACCTTTTTCGCCCAAGGAATTGCTCGCCAGGGTAAAAGCTCTGCTGCGCCGGCAGGAAAATCCGGCGGAGCAAAAAATTTTACGCATCGGCAAAAATATTGTGCTGGATCCGGAAAAATACGAAGTTTTGATAGAAGGACATCCCGCAGAATTGACCAGCACGGAGTTTAAGATACTGCAGATGCTGGCTGAGAAAAAAGGCGTGGTGTTTTCACGCGATAAAATTCTAGACCGGCTGTGGGGTAATGAAAAAGCCGTGTTTGACCGCACGGTGGATGTGCATGTCAAGCACTTGCGCGCCAAAATGGGCAAATACGCCGCCTATCTTAAAAATATCCGCGGCGTGGGTTATAAACTGGAATGGCAATGAAACGTAATATTCTGCGCCGTTTGTTCGGCGGTTTTTTCCTGCTCGTCCTGGCCTTAATAGTGATATTTTTAGCCGCCTTGTTTTTTTCGCTTAAAAATAATTCGGCGCGGCTGCTGGGCGGAGAGTATAAAAAATATTCCGAAGCGCTGGCGGCCAGTTTCGCGCCGCGGCTTGCCGTTGAGGACTTGTCCGGTCTGCGCCAGCAGGCTTTAGCTTTGAGCCAGCGCGCCCAGTGGCGGCTGACCATAATCTCCGCTGACGGTCAGGTGCTGACCGACACGGCTGCCGATTTTCAAACCATGGAAAATCATTTCACGCGGCCAGAATTTTTGGCCGCGCTGCGCGGCGAGAGCGCTTACGCTGTGCGCTACAGTCAAACGCTGGGCGAGGATTTTTTGTACGCCGCCGCGCCTGTTTACGCCGGCGGAGAAATTATCGGCGCGGCGCGCCTCAGTCTTTCTCTGCGGCGGGTTACGGTTTTGTTCTGGCCGCTGATTAGGACAGCTTTGTTTGGCGCGTTGTTCTTTTTGCTGTTGCTGTTTCTGCTGGCTTTCCGTTTGGCGCGCCGCATTGCTTCCTCGCTGGACAGTCTGGAGCAGGCCGCCGGGCGCGCGGCCGGCGGCGATTTAACCGCGCGGGTTTATTTAGACAACGACGATGAGTTTCGACCGCTGGCGGAAAAATTCAATCAAATGGCCGCGCAGCTGGCCGGGTCGCTGGCGCAAATCCGCCGGCAAAAAACCGAGCTGGAGACTATACTGGCCTCTCTGCCGCACGGCTTGTTGGTCGTGGACGGGCAGGGGCGGCTCAAATTGAGCAACAAAAGCCTGCGGCGGATAACCGGCGCGGACGAACTAGACGGGCATTTTTACTGGGAAATTTTCCGTGAGGCGGAATTTGGCGCGTTGCTGAAGCAGGCCGCGTTGGACGGACAAAATCAGGTCGGCGAGCTGGTCAAGAGCGGCCGTCATTATACAGTCCTTGTTTCTCCTCTGCCGGAGGACGGTTTGGTGGTTTTGCTGCAAGACATTACCGAGACGCGCGAGCTGGAGCGCATCAAGCGGGACTTTGTGGCCAACGCCGCGCATGAACTGCGCACGCCGCTGACCGCAATCAAAGGTTTTGCGGAGACTCTGGAGGATGAGCTGTCGGCGGAACAAAAACATTATGTAACGGTAATTAAAAATAATGCCGAGCGTTTGATCAATATTGTGCGGGATATTATGGCGCTGTCCGAACTGGAGACCGGTCAGGCGCTGGAAAAAGAAAAAATAAATTTAAAAACACTGCTGGCTGACGTGCAGAACATTTTCGCGGCGCGGCTGAAAGAAAAAGGACTGACTTTTTCCATAATAGAGGAGACGCCGGTGGAAATTTACGGCGATATTTTCAAGCTCCAGCAGGTGTTCATCAATCTCCTCGACAATGCCGTGAAATATACGGAAAAAGGCGGCGTGACCGCGCGGATTGCTAAAACCAAAACACACGCTGTGGTCTCGGTGGAGGACACCGGCTCCGGCATCCCGCCGGCGGAGCAGAGCCGCATCTTTGAGCGTTTTTATGTGGTGAATAAATCCCGCTCGCGCGCGCTCGGCGGCACCGGACTGGGCTTGTCTATCGTCAAGCACATAGCGTTGCTGCACAACGGTGAAGTTACGGTGGAGTCCTCGCCGCGCGGCAGTAAATTCAGCGTTGCGCTGCCGTTATAAAATATTGTTTTTTTAGCGCTTCCGTGTATAATAGCATACATATGTCAAACTACACGAAAGACCAAAATAGAAAAATGTTAGACCGCACTATTGCTCCAGCGATTCGACGAATTGCCCGCGGCTTTCCGGTTCTGCTATTAACAGGCATGCGCCAAATTGGCAAATCCTGGCTGATGGAGCGTTTAGCGGAGCGCGGCAGACACTATGTTTCTTTGGATGATTTGCGCGCCCGCGCTTTGGCCAAGCGGGACCCCGAAAGATTTATTGCGGAAAATCCGCCACCCTGCGTTTATGACGAAGTGCAATATGCTCCGGAACTTTTTACTTATATTAAAATTTATGTTGATCAGCATAAAAAGGACGGATTGTTTTGGCTAACCGGCTCGCAGCAATATAAATTGATGCAGGGCGTTCGGGAAAGTTTAGCCGGACGCTTAGCGATTCTCAATATGCTGGGTTTGTCTTATCGGGAAAAAACAGGCTGTCCATATGCCGGTCGTCCTTTTTTACCGGCCAGCAGTTTGACTAGAAAAAATCCGACCGGCAAACCGCTTGCGCCTGCGGAATTATATAAACATGTTTGGCAAGGTTCTTTTCCAAAATTGATTGTGAATAAAAATACAGACCGCAAAGTTTTTTATGATTCTTATATTCAATCTTATATAGAGCGGGATGTGAAAGATTTTTATAACATTGAGAATGCCGTGGATTTTTATAATTTTTTGGTGGCTGCGGCGGCGCGCACCGGACAGCTTTTAAACTACAACGACTTGGCGCGTGATGTGCGCATCGATAACCGCACGGCCAAGCTTTGGCTGTCAGCGCTGGAGCGTTCCGGTCTGGTGCAGCTGCTTTATCCCTATCGCGCGAATATTACGAGCCGGGTAGTGAAAGCTCCTAAATTGTATTTTTTGGACACTGGCTTGGCGGCCTATCTTTGTTCTTGGGACAGTCCGGATTCTTTGCGCAACGGCGCGCAAAGCGGGATGCTGCTGGAAACTTATGTTTTTGCGGAAATATTAAAAAGCTATTGGCATAACGGCGCGGTGCCGAATATTTATTTCTACCGCGACCAGGACCAAAAAGAGATAGATTTTGTGCTGGAAAGAGACGGGACGCTTTATCCACTGGAAGTCAAAAAAACCGCCGCGCCGGACAGCGCCGACGCCAAACATTTTCAGATACTAAAAAAATTCAAGAAAAAAATCGGGCTGGGGGCGGTTATTTGTTTGTATGGCAAGACCATTACCTTGCCCAAACAAAACGCAATTTCCGTGCCGGTCTGGGAAATTTAAGCGGCAGTAAATTCAGCGTCGCGCTGCCGTTGTGAAGCGGGTTTTCCGGCGTCACGTTGCGAGAAGTTTAGTAATCAGACTTTAGAAAGAGCAGAACTGATTTTTTCATGCAAATATTCCGGCGCAAAATCCACACCGTTGTCCCAGCAAACCGTATTGAGCGCGACGTGCGCAGTTTTGAATAATTTTAGATCCAGCAGTTCGCGGATAATTTCCCGGTGGTCATTTTCTAGTTTTTCCCGAAAGTCTATAACACCGCTGGCGCCATCATTAAATTCCACGTGAATTTTGTAGCCGTCTTTTAATTCCACTCTAGTTACGCGCATTATTTACTCCTATATTAATGGCGCTATCTTATTATATTTGCCGGTTTTCCGGATCATTTCCCAATCAGCCATTAACTCTTTTTTGTGCAAATCAGCCCATTCCACAACAAGCCCGAGTATACGTGCTGGCAAGCTGCCATTTAATATTGCCAGGCCTTCAATAGAAATCTGTGCCTCATATTCATTATATATTACATGAAAATGCGGCGGATTGTGGTCATCAAAATACATAGCAATGGTAATACCGAGAAATCTACTTAACTCTGTTGTTTACTATAGCACAATCCTCTAACGCCATATGAGGTAATTCGTGCCAGCCGCTGAATTAGGCAAAAAGATAATTCCAAAAATTTTTGATATACTTCTATGTAAATGTCTTTAAAAAAACCAGACCTCTCCGCGCAGTTGGCCGAATTGGAGAATCCGCGTCTGTCCGGGGACGAAAAATTCGCACTGTTAAAAAATCTGAAAGTTTTGTTCGCGCGGAAAAATCTGCGCGCTGGCTTAACCGCGGTTTTGGCTAAAAACAAATTGCCCGCCAAATACGCCGCGCTGCTCCGCGAAGTCTGGGAGAATAAAATGCTGGCGGATATCCGCAAGATCGCCGTGCTGCAGTACGCGCATATGCGGCAAACCCAAAACTGGGGCGACCTCGGCGAGCAGCGCATCATGATCAGTTATTGCCGCCACCTGCTTGGCCTGCCGGCGGAGCGGGACATTTCTTTTTTGGACGTGGATATTTTTCAAAATAAAATGCGGGAATTATCCGCGCCGTATGCCGGCCTGACCGCGGAGGAACTGCGCGCGGCTGATGAAGCGGTCAAATGCGATTTGCTCTACAAAGAAACGGATTACAGCCGTGAAAAAGATGTCAACGAGTTTTTGGAGTTTTTGGACTCAGCTTACGGTTTTATCGCCGGACAGCTGGGCATTTATCGTTCGGTTATCGCCGGTCCGGCGGAGATTAAGAAAATAAATAAGTACCGCGTTACGACTTTTCAGCAGGAGACCGCGCGCACGCCGGAAGCCGTGCTGTCTATCGCGGCGGTGGTCGGCGGCAAACATGTGGCGATCCGCCTGCCGGCCTGCGAAACGATTTTTGCCAATAAATGGCTGCATGTTTTGACGGCCTCCTCTGCTGAGCTGGAAATAGCGTTGCGTCACGAGCTGGAAAATATCGGCTTGAGTTTTAAACTGCGCGCTTTAGACGGCTACGGTGCGCGGACGGCCGAGGAATTGCTGCGCCAGAAAACTGTTTTTCTACGCGAAATGCTCTCCGGCCTGCAATGGCATGAACTGGGACACGGTATTGTTATCAATGAACTGTTGAGCCAGAAAGATTCGGCTTTTGGCGAGGCGCTGGCCGTGCTCGGCGCGAATATCATCGCGGTTTTTAAAGAACTGCTGGCGGACTGGGCGCCGCCGCGCCAAAAACTGCAGGGGCCGCTGCATTATTTCTGCGCGGCGGCGCAGGCGGATGCGAAAGTTGCCGAGAGACAAATAGCGGTATATCTTTCGGACAACTGGTTTCTCGGCGAGCAGGAGGACAATTCCTTTGCCAATCATTCGGAGATCACCGCCGCGCTTTTGCTCAAATATTTAGGCGCGCGGGGACGGGTGGATTTTACCGGACTGCGCCGCGAGCTGACCAGCCAGCGCGGCATTTTTTATCGTGTCTTGAGCGAGTACAAGCGTATTTCGCTTTATTTGGAAAAACTTATTAAGGCGGTCGATTTTGTCTGCGGCGGCCGCAAAGTCAATTTTGCGGAATTAAGCCGGATTTACATTCAAAAAGTCCGGCTTATCGAAAAAGAATATCCGGTGCGTTCGCTGGAATTTCAGGTGCATTTTTGGGCAAAAATTTTGGAGGACTTGCCAGCGCTCAATGCCGCGCTGCTGGCGGAGATGAAAAATTATTTGGCGGCGGAAAATGAGAAGTTCCATCAATTTTTACTGCGGGAATATTTGCCGTCCAATAATTATCAAACTCTGCGCGAGTATGTCTGCCAGGAATTAAAAAACAAAGGCTTTTACGCGCCGCCGGATAAAGCGGACTTGGCGGAGCTGTTGCGCTATTTTCAAACCAATTAATACTTGCGCAGGGTTTGATAAATATTTATGCTGGAGTGTTTAATGGCCGCGAGCTGCTGGAGCAGCTCCAGCTTGGTTTCCGGCGGCAGTTCTTTACGGTAAGCGGACAGAAATTTACGGGGCTGAATATTTTCGTCAAAGAAAAACAAGGTGGGGCGGACCTTTAAGGCCGCGGCGATTTTTTCGATCATTTCTACCTGACTTTTTTTCCGGTAGGCAGTATTTTAATGTTTAGTTATGCGGCTTGGCAGGCCACGGACGCGGAGTTCAAAGCCCAATGGCATATTTGCGATGGCACAAGCGGCACAGTTAATTT
>JAITIE010000085.1 GCA_031279615.1 Candidatus Margulisiibacteriota bacterium
GTGAAAATCAGCGCGTCCGCGCCGTTCAAGGCCGCCAGATAGGCGCCGATATATTTTTTGACCGAATAAGCCTGCATTTGCAGAGCCAGACAACAGCGCGCGTCGCCCCGGGCCGCGCCAGCCAGAATATCCCGTTGATCGGAAAAACCGGAGACGCCGAGCATGCCGCTTTCTTTATTTAATCTGTCCAATACTTTGTCCGCGGACTCACCCAGTTTATTGGCCAGGAACTGCACCACCGCCGGATCGATATCGCCGCTGCGCGTCCCCATAATCACGCCGGCCAGCGGTGTCAGGCCCATCGAAGTGTCCAGACATTGGCCGTCCCGCACGGCGGAGAGCGAGGAGCCGTTGCCGACATGGACAATTATCGCTTTCCAGCCCGGCTTATTATCCAGCAGCGCCGCCGCGCGCTCGGACACGTAGCGGTGCGAACTGCCGTGAAAACCGTACTTGCGAATTTTATATTTTTGCGCCAGTTCATAATTCAGCGCGTAAGCATAAGCGTATTCCGGCATAGTCTGGTGAAAGGCCGTGTCAAATATCGCGACTTGCGGCGTGTCCGGCATGACCGCGCGCGCCGACTCGATGCCCACAACATTGGGCGGCGTATGCAGCGGCGCCAGATCTTTATTGGCTTTGATTTCTGCCAGCGTCGTGTCGTCTATCAGCGCCGAAGCGGAAAAATTCACGCCGCCGTGCACGATGCGGTGGCCGACGCCCTCGATATCTGCCAGCGAGCCGATGAGCTTAGCTTCTTGAAGCAAAAAATCCAGCACCAGATGAAAAGCCGTTTGATGGTCAGGGCAATTGTCTTTACGCTCGCTCTTTTGACCGGCATATTTGTGCACAATATTGGAGTCTGGCAGGCCGATCCGGTCAATCAAGCCGCCGGCCAGCGCTTTTTGCGCATCCCAATCATAGAGTTGATATTTGAGTGAAGAACTGCCGCAGTTTACCGAGAGAATAGCCATAAAAACGAACCCTCCATTTTAGTTCTCTGTCTGTAATTCCGTGATGATGACCGTATTGACAATATCCTGCGCCGAACAACCGCGCGAAAGGTCATTGACCGGTCTGGCCAGACCCTGCAGGACAGGGCCGACCGCCTCGGCTTTGCCGAAACGCTGGACTAATTTGTAGCCGATATTACCAGCGTCGAGGTCGGGAAAAATCAGCGTATTGGCCTGACCCGCAATGGCCGAGCCGGGGGCTTTGAGCTGTCCGACCGCCGGCGCCAGCGCGGCATCGGCCTGCAATTCTCCGTCAATGTCCAGCTCCGGATATTTTTCTTTAGCTATTTTAAGAGCGTTCGTAACTTTTTCCACGTCAGGATGCGCGGCGGAGCCTTTGGTCGAAAAAGACAGCAAAGCAATTCTGGCTTTGGCGCCGATTATTTGCCGCAGACTGTCCGCCGTGCATTTGGCAATGTCCGCCAATTGCGCGGCGTCGGGATTGGGATTGACCGCGCAGTCCGCGAAAAACAAAACGCCGTTCTCGCCAAAAGCTGTATCCGGCGAGACCATCATAAAATAACTGGACACCAGCGAGATGCCCGGGCGCATGCCGATGCAAAACAGCGCGGACTTAATAACCTTGGCCGTGGCCGTGACGCAGCCGCAGACCATGCAGTCCGCCGCGCCGGTACCGACCAGCCCGGCTCCGGCAAACACCGGATCGGTAGTCATCAGTTTTTGCGCTTCGTCTAAAGTCGCGCCTTTGTGCTTGCGACGCTCATAATAAAGAGCGGCCAGCTCCGCCGCGCGCGCGTAATGTGCCGGATCGATAATCTCCGCGGCGGAAATATTCACGCCGGTTTTGGCCGCCAGCGCTTTTATTTTGTCCGGATTGCCAAGCAGAATTACCTGCGCGATTTTTTCTCCGAGAATAATCTCCGTGGCCCGGAGAACGCGTTCATCAGAACTTTCGGGGAGAACTACTTTTTTGTATTTGGCTTGAGCTTTCTTTTTAAGGTCTGCGAGTATGTTGGACACGTGATCACTTCCCGGTTATATAGTGGCAAAAACAGGAAGCATTATACAGCATTTAAAAAACTCTGCCAAAGGCGATTTTTACGCCGCAGCCGGAACAATAAAAAACGCCCGCCAAAAATGACGGGCGTTGAATACTAAAGAGACGTTAGTTTTTATTCAGCTTGATATTTAGTTTTCCAACTTGCCTCTCGCTTCTTCTATCCGTTTCATGTATTCTTTGACAAGAAAAAGCTCCTCTTCATTCATGGTTGTCAATAAACTAAGAATGGTGCGGATTCGTTGACCATACGAAAGTTCTTTACTCTTTGGACTAGAAGTTTTTTTATCACCATGAGTTATTATATCTTCTAGTCCTTTTAGAAATACTCTAGGCAGCGCATCTATAAAATCTCTTCCTTTAATGTCGGGACTGTCTCTCCACTCCGTGTAATTCTTGAGATATAGATCCTGATCTTTCGCAAAGTCTTCCTTGATGCGCGCGACTTTTTCCGCCTCCGTAAGCTTTCCGTCAGCTTTGAGCTGCTCGATCAAGCCGTTCACTTCGTCTTTCCTTCCCATCGAGAACAGCCCGTCAACATCGTTGACATCGACCCGGCCGTCTGCCACTCTGGCTTGTTCTGCTGGGGTTCTGGCTATCATCTTCAAAATACTACTAGTAGAACCATACAATGGCTTACTTATGTCATACTTGGCGTAAGGGCTGTCTTTCGGAGCTGGAACAGAAAAGTGATACGGATGATTATTAGAAATATCCGTCATAAAAATCACCTCCTCTCTTACTTCAAACGCAAAAAGCCCTTTCCGTTTTAACCGGAAAGAGGTTGGATTTTTATTGCGTTTGTTCTGAAATAAATTTTTAGTGAATTTACGCTAAAAATTCTTGGGGGGGGGGGCAACTGTTAAGCAATAATTAAAAATCATTTTACTTTCTCCTTAAGCATAGTATACAGCACAAACACACTATATGTATACCCAGTTTCTGAAAATTTATACATGCAAAAATTTATCGCTAGAAATTTTTAAGCGTCCCATTTTTTTACGCAAAAACATAGTATTCAAAAATTATATTCTGTCTCGAATTTCCTGCTGTAGTTTACGGATAAAATCCGCGGTTTTCACTGTCTCGGATTTTCCCTCGCGGTCGCGCACGGACAGCGTGTTTTCCGCGCATTCTTTGTCGCCCAGCACGGCCATGTA
>JAITIE010000087.1 GCA_031279615.1 Candidatus Margulisiibacteriota bacterium
GGCGGAGCAGGGCGCGCAGATTATTTTGAGCAACACCTATCATTTGTTTTTGCGGCCGGGAGCGGACTTGATCGCCCGCGCTGGTGGTTTGCATAAATTTATGCACTGGGATAAACCGATCCTTACCGACTCCGGCGGCTTTCAGGTTTTTTCACTGGCCAAACTGCGCAAAATAAGCAAAGACGGCGTGGAATTCCGGTCGCCGTTTGACGGCGGCGCCAAACATAAATTTACGCCAGAGCTGGTCATTGATATACAAAAAAAACTCGGCTCGGATATTCTGATGCCGCTCGATGTCTGCTCGCCGCACACCGCGCCTAAAAAAAAGGTTGCGGAAGACCTGCGTCTGACTCTGGACTGGGAAAAACGCGCGCGGGATTATTTTGCGTCCGCTGAGCCAACCGGTCAGGCTCTTTTTGCCATAGCGCAGGGCGGTTTGCACGAGGATTTGCGGCAAGAAGCGGCGGAGTGTTTGCGCGGCCTGGATTTTGCGGGTTACGCTGTCGGTGGCGTCTCGGTGGGCGAACCGGAGGAGGACCTCTACCGCGTTGCGGAATACACAGCTGGCCTGCTGCCGCCGGACAAACCGCGTTATCTGATGGGTGTCGGCCTGCCGCAAAACTTAAGACAATGTGTGCCTTTTGGCTTCGATATGTTTGACGCGGTGCTGCCGACCCGCCTGGCGCGGCATAATACTTTTTTTGCGCCGGACGGTCTGGAGAGTATTCTCAATGCCCGCTATGCCGCGGACTTGGCGCCGCTGGTCGAGACTTGTGATTGTTACGCCTGCCGGAATTTTTCCCGCGCCTATATCCGGCATCTCGCGCAGGCCAGGGAGATATTAGCGATAATCCTGCTGACTATTCATAATATTCGTTATTTGGTAAACTTAATGCGTGATTTGCGGCGAAAAATTCTAAATGACGAGATTTGAGGGGGCTTGATGAATAAAGCGATTCTAAACAAAACCTTATTTTCTTTAATCCTGGTATTGTTCCTGGCGGCCTTGTGGGTAATCTCGCCAGCCCTGACGCCGAGCTTAAAAATCAAACTGGGGCTGGATTTGCAGGGCGGCACGAGCGTGGTTTTGCGCGCCAAGCCGACGGCGGAAGTGAAAACAATCACTCCCGATGTGCTGAACGGCATTATCAGCGTGATCGAAAACCGGATCAACGGTTTGGGCGTGGCCGAAACCGCTGTTTATTCGCGGGGCGGCGATCAGGTGGTG
Organism: Candidatus Margulisiibacteriota bacterium; assembly: GCA_031279615.1. GTDB lineage: Bacteria > Margulisbacteria > Termititenacia > Termititenacales > Termititenacaceae > Termititenax. The sequence goes on from JAITIE010000087.1 coordinate 1,229, forward strand.
GTGGAAATCCCCGGCGCCAGCGCCTCGGAAAATGCCCGAATTCTGGCTTTGATTAAATCCACCGCCTTGCTGGAATTCCGCGAGGCGGAGTGGGTGCCCGGCGATCTGTCACTGCTTTCGGCAAAAGAGCGTGAGGATTTTTTAGGTGACGGCGAGCTAGCCATGGTGCCGCGCTACGACAATAAAGGCGAGTTGGCGCGTGAAGACCAAATTGTTTTGCGCCGCGCGGTGATGACCGGCAACGACCTCAAGGCGGTCAATCCTTCGACCGATGAATTTGGCCGGCCGGTGGTGTCCCTGGAATTCAACGCGGAAGGCGCGCGCAAATTTTACACGGCTACTTTGCGCTCCGTAGGCCGGCCGCTGGCTATACTCCTCGACGGCAAGATTATTTCCGCGCCCAATGTCAATGAGCCAATTTCCGGCGGACGCGCGCAGATTTCCGGTTCGTTCAGCGTCTCGGAAATGCAAGACCTGGTTATTAAACTGCGCGCCGGTTCTCTGCCGGTGCCGATCGAAGTGCTAAATAACGAAGTGATCGGCCCCACGCTCGGCAAAGACGCCATCGACCAATCAAAGTTTGCCGGAGCAATCGCGCTGTTTTTAGTGGCGGTCGTGATGCTTCTGGTTTACCGGCTCAACGGTTTGCTGGCGGATCTGGCTTTGCTGGTTTACGCCGCGCTGGTCCTGGCGGTGTTGATCCTGCTGAACGCCACGCTGACACTGCCCGGCATTGCCGGCTTGATCCTGTCGATCGGCATGGCGGTTGACGCCAATGTCATCATTTACGAGCGGCTCAAGGAAGAATTGCGCGGCGGACTGCCGCTGCTCTCCGCGATCGACAACGCTTTCAATAAATCACTCTCGGCGATTTTGGACGGCAATGTGACAACGCTTATCGCGGCCTTTTTCCTCTACTGGCAGGGCACCAAAGCGATACAGAGTTTTGCCGTAACTTTGATTGTCGGCACTTTGTTTTCGATGTTTACGGCGCTGGTTGTAACCAGGCTGTTTATGCAAAATCTTTACCAGTTGAAATTTTTACAGCCCAAGACGCTAAAAGAGGAGGCTTAAATGAACTTTGTAAAATTAAGCAAGTTGTGGTTTGGGCTGGGCGCTTTGCTGGTGGCCGCCAGCCTCGCTGTTTTGATTTTTAATTGGCGGACGACCGGACAAATATTTAATCTGGGCATTGATTTTACCGGCGGGACAGTCTGGATTATCCGTTTTGCACAGCCGGTCGCCCTGGCGGACCTGCGCGCCGGATTGAGCGGCGAGCGGGTGGATATCACTACTATTAAGGCGCAAAATTCCGCCGCGGAAGATTTCCGGCTGAAAACCGTAGAGCTGTCCGATGAACAGCGCGAGCAATTTACCACTGTTTTGCGGGAAAATTTTGGCGCTTACGAAATTTTGAGTTTTGAAAACATCGGCGCGTCAGCCGGCAGCGATCTGGCCAGACAAGCCCTGGTCTTAACCGTTTTAGTTTTGTCCGGCATGCTGATTTACATTACTTTTCGCTTTGAGTTTTGGACCGGACTGGCGGCGGCGTTGTGTTTGCTGCACGATGTGCTGGTAACGCTGGGGGTGGTGTCTTTCCTGCGGCTGGATTTTAATCTCTCGATGATCGCGGCGGTTTTAACTATTGTCGGTTACTCGATCAACGCCACGATTATTATTTTTGACCGTGTGCGCGAAAATCTGCAGTCCGGGCAGCAGACTGAACAGCAGCCGGATTTTGCGGCGGTGGCCAATGCTTCTCTGCACAGTGTGCTGGGGCGCTGTCTGATGACTTCTTTTACGACCATGCTGGCGGTGCTGGCGGTTTATATTTTCGGCGGCGCCAGTATTAAGAATTTTGCCCTGACGATGTTTATCGGTTTTGCCGCGGGAACTTATTCATCGATATTTTTAGCGGCTCCGCTGTATGCCTTGTTTAGAAAAGCCGCTTGAGAATTATGTCTTTGGCCTTAAAAGAAACACTGCGGGAATTTCTAACTCCGGCAGAATATCTCGATAATCTCTTCGCGCTCAATCTGCGGAGTCTGGCCGCCCGCGGTATTAAATTATTGCTGGTCGATGTGGACAATACCGTCCTGCCGCCGGACAGCGCCGAGCCGTCTTTGCAGGCGATTTACTGGTTTGAGCAGTTGAAAAATTATCCGTTCCAGACAGCTTTGATTTCCGGCAGTTTAGACCGCGGGCGTTTGGCGCAGATTTCTGCCGCTTTGCATACGCCGGTTTATTACGCGTTGCTCAAGCCTTTTTTGAGTGGATTCCAGGCCGTGCTGGCCGAGCATGGCGCGCGTCCGGCAGAGTGCGCTCTGGTCGGTGACGCGCTCTGGTCGGATATTTTGCCGGCCAAATTTTTAGGTTTTTACGCGGTGCTGGTTAAAAATTGTGACCAGCCTGTTATAATTGAGCGGCGCGCGGGGTTGCTGCGGCGGACGCGCGCGGCGTTTTTAGAAAAACTAATCCAGAGGCAGGTGTGATTTTGCGTAAATTTTGCGGCTTCTTGATTCTGCTGGCTTTGGCCGCGGCTCTGGAAGTCAAAGGGCCGCAGGAGCTGGTGCGATTGCCGCGCGGCGATAGCGTGAAACATACCGTCCTGCTGAATAACCCGACTGACCAGCCGGAGAAAATAACGGTTGCTTATTATCTCGAGCAGTGTCCGGATGACGGCCGGCAGCACAATTACCGGCAAATGCTGGACAGCATTGAGCAAAAAACCGAGGTGCGGCTCGAGCCGAATTCTTTTCAAGAATATTCTTGGACTATCCAGACCGACGATTACACGGCGCCGGGCAAGTATTTGTTTTGGGTGGTTTTCACGCGCGACACTTTCACGCAGAGCAATGAAGAAAGCGTTTTTGTGGTGCAGGAAGCCAGTTCTTTCCCGTTGCGCGTGGAATGTCTGGCGGCGGGAATAAAGGGAAATTAAAAAAAGGAGGTATATTTATGTTTGGCGGATTGGGCGATATGGCCGGCATGTTGAAAAAAGTCGGCGAGATGAAAGCGAAGATGGCCGCGGCGGAAAAAGAATTGCAGAATACAATTGTCAAAGAAATTTCCGCGGATGGCGCGCTGGAGGTGGAGATCACCGGCAAAATGAAATTGAAAAGCGTGAAACTGCTCAAAGACTTTGCGGCCAGTGACCGCGGCCGTCTCGAAAAAACGATTTACGAAGTTTTTAACAAAGCGCTGGAGCGGGTCGGCCAGACCGCGCAGCAAAAACTTTCCGCGGTGACCGGCGGTTTGAAAATTCCCGGACTGCTTTGATGGGGCCGCTTGACGAACTGGCCAAATATTTTCAAAAAATGCCGTCAGTCGGCGCGCGGTTAAGCGCGCGTCTGGCTTTTTTTGTTTTGAGCCAGTCGCCGGGCTGGGTGGACGGTTTTACGCAGGCGCTGCAGGCGGTCAAGAAAAATATCCGTTATTGTTCGCAGTGCCACAATATCACACTGCAGGACCCTTGCGAGATTTGCCGCGACCAGACGCGCGACCGCGCTCTGCTCTGCGTGGTGGCCGAGCCGCGCGATCAGCAGGCCATCGAAAAGATCGGCTACAAAGGTCTCTACCATATTCTCGGCGGACTGCTCTCGCCGCTGGACAATATCAC
>JAITIE010000063.1 GCA_031279615.1 Candidatus Margulisiibacteriota bacterium
TTGCAGCAAATGGCCACGGAATGCGGGCTGGATTACGCGCATTACTGCTTGATCGAAAAAGGCAAACGCTACGTCCGGCTGGACGTGCTGCAGAGGATTTCCGACAATTTAAGCGTGTCTTTGGATTTTTGGTTTAGAAATGACGACATACCTCTGGTGCCGCATTCCACTAAGAAAATTTACGAAGCCATAAACTCGCTGGGCAAAGACAAATTGGAATTCTTGTTTGACCTGCTGACGGCCTATCAAAAAGTCAAATACTAACTCTTAACTCTCCCCGGACAACTGCCCGCAAGCCGCGCTGGCCGCCTGCCCTCTTTTATAGCGGATCGTTGTCTCAAAGCCGCGGTCAACTGCCAGCCACCAAAATTCCCTGAGTGTCTTTTTAGCGCTGGGCTGAAATTCCGCGCGCGCGTGAGGATTGTACTCGATAAGGTTGATGTGCGCGCTTACTCCGCCCAATAATTTTAAAAGGCTCCTGGCCTGCTCGCGCGCGTCATTGACGCCGCGCAACAGGATGTACTCAAAAGTCAAACGCCGGCCAGTTTTCTTTTGATAGGCTTTTAAAGCCCGCATTAAATCCGGCAGCGGATATTTTTTATTGATCGGCATTAGCTTAGCGCGCAGGGAGTCCGTCGCCGCGTGCAGGGAAACCGCCAGCCGGACCTGCAAACCCTCGTCCGCCAATCTGGCAATGCCCGGAATAACGCCGCAGGTCGAGATAGTGATATGCCGCGCGCCGATATTTTTGCCGGCCTTGTCGTTGAGGATGCGGATAGATTTTAAAACATTGTCATAATTATCCAGCGGCTCGCCCATACCCATATAGACGAGGTTCTGGATTTTAACCTTTTCGATTTTTTCTATTTGAATAACCTGATCGACTATTTCGCCTGCCGACAGATTGCGTTTAAATTTCAGGCGGCCGGTCGCGCAAAAAACGCAGGCCATTTTGCAACCGACCTGCGTGGAAATACAGAGCGTGTGCCGACCGGCGTCGTTCAAAAGAACAGTTTCAATCTTGCAATTGTCCGGCAGAGCAAAAAGATATTTCCGCGTGCCGTCCGGATCGTCCGTCCTTTTTAATAATTTCAGATTGGCAATCCCGTAACCGTTATTTTTTAATTCCGTCCGCCAAGCTTTTGGTAAATTGGAAATCTGCTCGAGATTTTCCGCCGCTTTATTCTGCAGCCAGTCAAATAAGATCGCGCCGTAAAACGGCTTGGCCGCCAGCCGCTGCAGTTCCGCTAAAGTAAAATCTTTGAGGTTTTTATTCGGCATGGCATCTTAGCCTTTGTCAGGCCAGCTCCACCACTTGTTTTAATTTGTTATTCAACTCTTCCGCGTCCGCAAAATCGCGCGGGTCAAGCGGCGGATTTAAAATCACCTCGCCCTGGACCTTAGCTTTCCAGTCCGGCAGGCGGCGGTGGCGCGGGTAAATCTCATAAGCGCCTTTGATTTTCACCGGCACAATTTTTTTGTCCAGTTTATGCGCCAGCACCGCCGCGCCGATTTTAAACTCACCAGGCCGACCGTCAAAGGAACGCGTGCCTTCTGGAAAAACGATCAGGGAACAGCCCTGCCGCAAAACGTCCGCGCCAGCCTTAAGTGAAGCCAGCGCCTGACTCTGCTGCCGGTCGACATAGATCAGCGGCAGACGGCCGCCTAGCAGCCAGGCCAAAAAAGATAATTCCTTTTTAGCCAGTATGTAGGTTTTCCGCCGCGCCGCTTTGGGCATGGTTACCCAGAGCCAGATAATATCCAGATACGACTGATGATTGGGCGCGAAAATACAATTCTCGGTCGCATACAGCTCGGGGTTTTTGACCGTCAGCCCCCAGCGCCGGCGGGAAATAGCGCCGCACACCCAGGCGTAAAAAGACAGGAGCGGATTGCCGTTGGGTTTGACTTTGTAGCGCAAAGGTCCGGTCAACTGGTCCTCCGGAGGCGCGCTCAACGCCGGACAACCCGCCACATATTCCACAATCTCTTTTAGATTTTGTTTGGCCGCCAGCTCTTCCAGTTTTACAACCACGCCCAGCCGCTGTTCCAGATAGGCCGCCAGATCGAGCAAGCGCAAAGAGTCGACTTTTAATTCCAGCAAGGTGGTGTCCTGATAAAAAACTTTTGCCTCGCTGAATTTTTCCGCCAAAATTTTTAAAATCTCTCTCTGACGCGGCTCGTCGGGTTTGTACTGCTGGCGCGCGGTGTTTTGGCCGGTGGCGCGCTGATATTTGCCCTGCTCCAGCTCCGCGATAACATGACGCGTCACAATTTTTTTGGTGGAGTTGCGCGGCAAAGGCGTGAACGACACGGCAAACGCGGAAATCGTTTTGTAACTCGGCAGACCTTTGTTCATTCTTTCTATCTCGGCCTTGATCTGCGCGTAACTCTCTTGGTTTTTCTCACGCGGCACGATAACTGCAAAAACACTTTCCGCGCCGCCGAGACGGTAACCAAAAATCGAAAGCTCTTCGATTAGCGGCGAGTATTGATAGTAGGCTTCCAGTTCCTCGGGATAAACATTTTCGCCGGAGTCCAAAACTATCATGTTCTTGAAGCGTCCGGTAATATGCAGTTCACCGCGCTTGTCTTTGAAGCCTAGATCGCCGGTATTGAACCAGCCGTCCCGGTCAAAAGCTTCGGCGTTGGCCTGCGGATTGTTATAGTAACCCGGCGTTACCGACACGCCGCGCATCCAGATCTCGCCGATGCCGTCTTTATTGATATTGCGCAGTGTCACTTCATTGCCCTCGATCGGGCCGCCCACCGAGCCGAGTGTATTGTGCAGGAGATTGGACAGGCAGGCCGGGCCGGAAGTTTCGGTCAAGCCGTAGCCTTCGATAATTTTAATGCCCATATTGGAATAATATTTGAAATATTTCGGCTTGAGCGCCGCGCCGCCGCTGATAAAAAATTTCATCTCTTTGCCGATCACTTGATGCACCGGCTCAAAAACTTTGGCCAGCGCTTTATTGAGCAGCGGAATTTTGCGCCAGACCGGCGCGGTGTTGAGAATAGTCATAAACAAAAAATACTTCAGCGCGGACTGTGCCTTGACTTTGGCGGTGATGCCGTCGAAGAAAAGCTCCCAGAGCTGCGGCACGCCGGAAAAAATATGGATCGGCGTCTCGGCCAGACTTTTGATAATGTCCGGGCCCTTGAGCGACGGCTGAAACATGATCATACCACCGATGATAATCGGCCCCACATAATTGGCCAGCAGGCCATAACTGTGATGCAGCGGCAGGATTGCCAAAAAATTTTCGCCGCCGGTTATCACCCGCAAATCGTCGCGCAAAAACTTGATCAAGCCGACTGACGTAAAATAAAGATTGCCGTGCGTGAGTTGCACGACTTTTGGCTCGCTGGTCGTGCCGGAGGTAAACAGAAAACAGGCCGTGTCCTGCATCGTAACCTCCGGCGGAGCTATTTCAGCCGCGCGGTCATCCCAGCCGGTATGAATATCTAAAACCTGCACATTCTGAAATCGCAGCGCGGCAAAATCCCGCGATACAAAAAGCGCTTTGGCGGAAACGCGGTCGAGCATTTTTTGCCAGGTCTCCGCGTCGAGATTTTGGTCTAGATGCACGGCCACCGCGCCCAGACACAGGATCGCCATATGTGTCGCGCACCATTCCCAGCTGTTGGCGCTCAAAATACCCACGCGGTCGCCGCGCTGAATGCCTAGCTTTTGCAAAACTCCGGCGCGGTTTTTGGCCATATTCCAAACCTGCCGAAAAGTATATTTTTTTTCAAAGAGAAATTTGTTTTCATTCTCGTCAACGACCGCGGCAAAAGCTTCGTAAAGACTGCGCGGCTGTTCATTTGTCATGCCCTGCTCCTTAAATTTTGTATTATTTTATTCCGTCAGCTGACAGCAGACAATTCCCGGGAAAGCCGTCAAGTCCAGCTCCAGCAGGCCATTGTCCCGCCGCAAATAACGCAGTGGAATATCCACCGTGCGCCCCGCTGGATAATAGCCAGTGATTTTGCTGACTTTACGATTGGCGATTTTTACCAGACCCGGCAGGCTTTCGTATTGAACTATTTTTTCGCCGAAAAGCTGCACCAGATCGGGATTGCCGGAGCGGTTTTGCTGATCTTTATTGCGCTCCAGACCAAAGAAATAAATAACCGTTTCTTTATTATTGTTCAGGCGCTGTTCGATGATCGTCAGGTTGGTCTGTGGCCGCCTGCCCTGATAAACAAAACTGATAGCGCGGCCCCGCAGTTCGCCGCCCCTGGCCACGCGCCCGGCAATGCCGTTCACGCCTTTGGCTTTGAGGTCGATTTTTTCCTGAAACCGGTCGTATTGAAAATCACCGGCCATAATGTACTGCGGATCCAGCCGTTTCTGCAAAGCCACACTGCCGACCAGAGCCATGGCGTTGAGTTTGTACGGACGATTGCCGATATTGAAATAATCGCTGAGGATCGGCTTGTCTTTGACATTGGGGCCATTATGGAAAAACAAAATATTTTTGCGCTTGGCCGCGCCGCGCAAATAATCCATGATCGTCCAGGCGCCTTCGCCGGATTTGTCATCACCGGCAAACGTAAAATTGGTCTCCGACAACTGCGCCGAATACACGGCCGGCGGCGTGAATAATTCCAGGTTGAGATCGATATTGGAATCTTCATCGAACAAATTGCCAAAGCCCGGATTGAGCAGCATGCTATGGCCGCCAATCGGGTGATGCGTGTATTTATTGAAACGCAGCTCGGTGTGCGGGTCGTTGAAAAAAAGATAGGCGTTGCCCAGCAGCGCGCCGGTGTCACGGGCATAATCGTTATTGAGGCCGACGACAAAATTACGCGTGGTCTGCTGGCGCAAAAAGGCATTGACGTCCTGCACAAAGGCGACTGGCAGCAAAAATGAAGTGAAGAAAGACTGCGGCCGGTCATAATTGGCAAAATCATCAACATAACCGAGCGTCAGATTTTCCGGTATCTGATAATCCGCCGGCATTTTGACGGAGAAAACCGCGCTGTGAATCGCCTTGATTTTATTTTTCAGCTCCGCCGTCGTGAGCAGATTTTGCAAATTTTTGGCTGTATTGTTTTGTTCGACCTCGATCTGCAAAAGCAGTTTATTCAGGCGCGTCTTATTTTCCGCGGCAATCCGCGCCGATCGCTCGACGTAGTTACCGGTCGGCTCGGCATTGGTGATCCAGCTGTAGCCGTCTTCGCGCAAAGCCTTTAATTCTTTTTGATACACCGGATAACGGTTCAGCGCCGCGTCGCGCAAAACATTGTAGTAAATATAACTGGCCGTGTCTTTCACGTAATATTTTTCGCCAATCCCATTATTCAGCGCCGCGACATCGGCCAGCAACGATTTCAAATTAACGCTCTGCAGATGCGTTTGCAACAGAGCGTCCGCGCGCGCGATAAAATCCTGCCAGGCTTTGTCCTGGCGCGTCTGCTCAAGATAGCGGCCATAATAAAAATGATAATTCCTGGAAAAATACTTATTGCCGCCCTCGTTGTATTTGTCGATAGTCCAAAAACCGCGCGTGAAACCGGTCTCATTCATATAGGTCAGCGAGTTCGGCCAGAAATTATTTTTCTGAAAACTCTTGGCCAATTTTTGCAACGCGGGCTTCACATACATAGCGCTGACTTCCGGCAAAACCAGCGTCGCTTTAAAAAGATCGGTGGCGTTGCTGAAATCCGCGGTGTGCGGTTTATTATTGAACAAGGCGCCCCAATAATTGCCGGCAAAATTCGTGTCCGGCAACGCGTCAAAAATTATCACAAATCCCTCGTCCTGCCAGCTTTTCAAAATTTTAATCAGCTGATCCAAATCTTTTTCCGAAAAATCCGCCCAGCTTGTAAAGACTTGATGCACGCGGATCGTGTTCAAACCGGCTTTTTTCCAGCGCGCGCCCTGTTCACGGCAAAAACGCGGCAAGTCCGCGCCGTAAATCTGCTGCCAGGTCTGAAAAGTTTCGCCCACCAGAGTAAAACCGGTCAGCGCAAAATCGCCGCTGCCGCCGCGGTAAGTCCAGGCGCCGCGCTCGAAACCCAATTTATCGCTTTTCACCGCCGCGCGGATCTGCGCGTCCAGTTTTTGCGCGTCAGTTGAGAGAAAACCCAGCGGGTAAGCCTCGGTCAGACTGACTAAATTATCCTGGTTTAATTTTCCTGACGAAGCATGCGTCAAAATCCGGCCGCCGCCCAGCGCGGAAATCTTGGTCTCGCCGCGGCGGCCGGTCAGAGCCCGCCGGTCAAAACTGGCGTAATTGGTTAATTTTAAATCGCGGTAATTGACTATGCCGTGAAAACCACCGAGTGTCAGCAGGACTTTTTTAGCCTCGCCTGGATATTCCGAAGAGTCGACCACGAAACGCTCAGCCTGTCCGACTTCAAAAACACGGTCGATCGTTTTCCAGCCGCCGTCTTTCTCCAGACGGTAAATCGGCGCTTGATGCACATTGCCGCTTTTCTCATCCACGATGAAAGCCTGCAAATTGAAGCGCGCGTCAGCCGTGCCGTCGGTCCGAAAACTGACCTCGATCACCTGCCCGTCAAAATCCGCCAGGGTGCTGACACGGCCGTAAGCCGGCAGGGTTTTTATCTCATACGCGGCGGTTTTTTTCACGGCGTCCAGCGGCAGTTTTTTTAACTCCTCGGCAATATTTTGTTTTTCCAAGCCGGTGGAGAGCAGCCGCTCGGCCAAAACTTCGGCATAATCGTAATTGAAACTGCCGGTGTCGGTTTTCAACTCGTAATTTTTCTGGAATTGAAAACTATTGTTATCCGCGGAGTACAACGAATACTGCGACCAGAGCAGCGGATTGAAAGCCGGCTCCTGCAGCAGCTCCACGCTCAAAATATTGGCCTCCGGCGCGGAGCTTAGCGGCAGGAGTTCCGCGCGGCCTTTGCCCAGCAGCGCGATCTGCCAGTAAAGTTTCACGATTTTTTGATTTTCATGATAGAGCGGTATGTAATATTCGATCAAACCCTGCCGCGCCAGCGAGAGCCTGCTAAACTGCACATATTGGCCGCCTTTTTTCTCAAAAACCGGTATGCCGCTGTAGTGAAAAAGCGCGCCGCTCGGCGTCCGCACGTCAGCTTCCAGGAAGAAGCCGAAACCTTCCCACTGATTGAGACCGGTTTCGATATTTTGCAAATTGACATTCATCCGCCCGCGCAGCGCGTTGGCTGAAGACGGAATATCGATTTCTGTCTTGACCGCCGACCAGCCGCCCGCGCTCCAGTTATTGAAAACCAGTTTGCGCGCGGCCTGCGGCAGATTTTCTTCCACATAGGCGCCCTGCACCGTCCAGCTCAAAGGCTGGCCGTTGATATTGTCGTAAAAAGAGCCGTCGTTGGGCAGGAAATTGGCGGCGTTGTGCGTCTGCAGAGCCGGACGGATGATGATATTTTCCACTCCAGCCTGGCCTAAAAAATAATGGCGCCGGTCGGGGCGGTTGTCCTGCGGGTCGTTGACACGGACAAAATTCATTCTGATTTGCGCGTATTTTGCGCCGCGCTCGCGCGGCACCACGAACAAACTCTTGCGGGTCTGCGCGGTATTGAGCGCCGCGTCAAGGCGCGGATAACGCTCGGCGCCGTTGTCCGCCGGGTACACCTGCTCGCCGTTTTCGTCAAAATAAATCAGTTCGATGGCGTTATTCGCCCAGTTCGGCGGGTCGCCGTATTTTTGCAGATCGGAATCAAACAAGGCCGCAATTTCCAGCTCGCTAATATCGGCCACGCTGAAAATATTGGTAAAGAAACCACTGTAAGCGGCGGGGTTTGGCAAATCGTATTTGATGCTTTTACGCGCCGGGTCGATGGTCAGCGAACGGTCGCCGACAAAAAGCCCCAGGCCCGCCGGCCGCAGGTAAACAGAATTTGCGCCGTTAAAAACCAGTGGCGCTTCGACCTTGAATAATTTTTCCACATCAAGTTTTTCCGCGCCTTTTTGCAAAGCGACTCTATTTAAAGCAAATGACTCGACGGTCGCGCCGCGTTTGGTCTGGTCATAATCCGGCGCGCCGGAAATTTTTAAAATTATCTCCAGCCGCGCGGCGTCTTTGGCCACGATGAATTCATGCTCCAGAATACCGCTGTAAGCGGCAATATTTGGTGTTCTATTTAAAACAGGAATGATCAGATCGTCATTCCAGCCAACGATCTTATCGTTTTGGTCATACTGCACAACATCGAGAAAAATATTCTGCCAGCCGTAATAACCGGAGCGCAAATCCCGCGCGTCGTACCAGACTGTCAGCCGCGCCGCGCCGCGCAGTTCGGCCAGTTTTTGCGCACCCTCAACGCCGCCTAGCGCAATTATCGTCCAGGCGTAAGGGTCCTGTTTGTTCCGCACGACCAATTTTTCAGAATTTTCCACCGCGGCCTTGGGGTCATTGGCAATAATATTGACATTAAAACCATTCGCGCCCCTGGGCAGGTAATTTTTTTTCTGAAAATAAATGTCGCTGGCAAAATCTTTTTTATATTTTTTATAAAAATTTTGCGCGGCGGCAAATTCGTCCGCCGGAAAATAATAATAATTGGCCGGCAGAGTATCGCCGCTAAAAACCGTCTGGGGCAGCCCGCATTCATTCTCCAAAATCTCCCTGTCACGCGCCGGCAAATTACCCAGCTGGCGGGACTGCGCCGGAGAAAGCACAGCCACTGGCGGCTCAGCGCCCAGATAAAAATGATAAAACTGCGCCTGTCCGCTGCTGCCCGCGTACATACCGCCGCCGGTGGAATACGCGCCTGGAATATCATGCTGCCAGTTGGTGCGCAGACCGCCGCGCACATCCGCCGGAGTCACCGGCGCAGAATTGGCGACCGCAAAAGGCTGGCCGTTTTCCAGCCGCGCCAAAAACCGCGCGCTGGCCGGGTCAGGAATTTCAATAAATCCGGTGATTACATTGCCGCGCGCCCCAAAATTCAAATACTGGCGGTTGTTCGTGCCCGGGATATTCCACCAGACCTCATAAGTCTGACCGTCCTTGATCACAAAAAATGACGGCGCCAGGCGCGCGGCATTGGCAGAGCCGGTGTATTCGGAAATGAAGTATAATTTTTTGCCGATATATTCGCTGACCGCAGGAAAATTACGCAAATACATTGTCGCGCTCCACTTAGCCTGCTCCTCCGGTCTTTTGACCAGCGCCGGAGCGGTTGGCCGGTCATAGCCGCTGTTGTAAAGATTCCAAAAGCCAAAATAAGTCCAGTCGTTTTGCTCGTATTCCGCGGCAAACAGCGCCGCCGCCACAATCGCCAGCACAACCCAACGTTTCAGCATAATTTTCTCCTTTTTAAATTTACTCCATCAAATCAGCCCTGGCCTAGCAAGTGTCCGAGTTTATTTTTTTTCGCGTCTAAATATTTGCGGTTATGCTGGGTCGGCTCGATCACGATAGGCTCGCGGCTGGTAATCTTGATGCCGTAACCCTCAAGGCCGACGATTTTTTTCGGATTATTGGTCAGCAGGCGGATCGAACGCACGCCCAGACTCGCCAAAATCTGCGCGCCGATGCCGTAATCGCGCAGGTCTGCCGGAAAACCCAGCTCCTCGTTGGCTTCCACCGTGTCGCGGCCTTTTTCCTGCAGTTTGTAGGCCTTTAATTTATTGACCAAACCGATGCCGCGGCCTTCTTGTTTCATATACAAAAGCACGCCGCGGCCTTCCTGCTCGATCAGGCGCAGAGCATAGTCCAGCTGTTTGCCGCAGTCACAGCGCAGGGAGCCGAACACATCGCCGGTCAAGCACTCAGAATGCACGCGCGTCAGCACATCCTCGCCGCCGATGTCGCCCTTGATCAGGGCAATATGCTCCTGGCCGGAATTTTTCTCGCGGAAACCGACCGCTTTGAAAACGCCATGCGCGGTCGGCAGCTGCACTTCCTCAGTGCGCTCGACTAAAATATTCCGGCGCAGGCTGTATTCGATCAAGTCGCGCACCGTGTAAATATTTAATTGCTGCTCCGCGGCAAAAACGCGCAAATCGTCCAGACGCGCCATAGTCCCGTCCGGCTTGATAATCTCGCAAATAACCGCCGCCGGAGATAAACCGGCGTACAGCGCCAGATCGACAGCCGCTTCGGTATGACCGGCGCGGCGCAACACCCCGCCCGTTCTGGCAATCAGCGGAAAAATATGCCCCGGACGGTTGAAATCCGCCGCCGTCGTCCGCGGGTCAGCCAGTAATTTAGCGGTGACCGCTCTGTCCGCCGCGGAAATACCGGTCGTAACGCCGTGTTTGCCCGCCGCGTCAACCGAAACCGTGAACGCGGTTTTTTTAGGGTCTTCGTTGTTCCGCACCATCGGCTGAATATTCAAACGCGCGGCCGTCTCCGCGGTGAGCGGCGCGCAAACCAGACCTTTGCACCGAGAAATCATAAAATTAATCTTTTCCGGCGTGATAAAATCCGCCGCGCAGACTACATCGCCCTCGTTTTCACGGGATTCGTCATCGACCACAATGATCATTTTGCCCTGCTGGATTTCGGCGATCGCCTGCTCGATCTTGCTCATATCGGAAAATTATATCACGAGCCGCGCCACAAAAACCAACCCCCGCTTTGAGCGGGGGCTGGCGCATCCGTTATAATACTTTATTTATTCTAAAATTTTAGAACAACCGGCTGTAAAATAACGTGCCTATTGTTTCAGAAAACGTATAACGGACATCCTCACCGCTCATCTGGTCAAAACTGAGTCCGGCGCCCAGAGTGCCGATTTTCGCGGACGGCGTCCAGTAAGCATTGACGCCGTATTTTGCGTTATTGGCGCCCGAGGTATCCTGCTTTTTGTTCGCGCCGACCCGAACGCTCATGTCCAAGAAACCCTGCAGTTCAACTTCCTTAACTGGCAAATAGCTAAAAGCCAAGCTATAAGAGCTAAAGGGATCATAATCAGGCGTCCAGGAACTGATAAATTGAGCGCCCAGCTGTAAAGCGCTGCTGGCTGTATAAACATAACCCAGCGCGAGATCAGTGCCTTGAGTTATATCCATCTTGGTCTTTTTGGGTTTGGTGTTTGTGATGCGGGTGTATTTCAGGCCGGTGCCGTAACCCAGCAGGACAAGCTGCCTGTCCGTAAGCCTTGCCGCCAATCCCAGACTAAGCGTGACCGGGTTGTACTTAGTCGTCGCCGCGCCCCTGGGTTTCTCGGAATAAGACTGATAACCGGCCTTAAATCCGGCTATAATACCGCCAAAATCTTGCGCCAGCGCGAAAGTCAGCTTATTATCTCCAACAACAGTATTATCGTATTTGGACGTATAACTGCCATTGAAAAGCCCTGCCGAATAATACGCTTTGCCTAGAGAATCAGTCCAGCTCACCCAGGGACCGCTCACTATTCCTTTTGTTTTGGCTGTATCTTTCCCGCCCTTGCTCAGACGAATATCGTCCTTCACGGTCAGGCCAGCGTCTAGTCTTTTACTCGATCTCCAGACAGCTGGAAAGACCGGGTTATCGCCCAGACCCAAACCGTCAATGCCGTCCATTATGGTTGCCATGCCCAATGCGGAAAGCAACGTCATCACTATCAATACTCTATCGTAATTCATTGCTCCACCTCCGTTTTTTAGAATAAAATGCCCGCATAACCAAAATTTTGACCGCGCATCACCTCCAACTCTGCTTATCCTGGCTTTTTCCTTGCCGTAACTAATTATTATAACTCAATTTTAAGGGAAACGCAAAAAAGGCTTATCTAAGCCAAAAATTGTCCTTTGGGTGACTTTTCAGTAATTTATACGCCGTGT
>JAITIE010000099.1 GCA_031279615.1 Candidatus Margulisiibacteriota bacterium
AATCCGCGCCAAGTTTATCGACCATGCGCGGCGCAAAATCGCGGCGGAAAAACTGGCCAACGCTTACGTGCTCAAAGCCAACGCCGCCGCCGCGCTGCCGGAATTGTTTGCGCCGCGAAATTTAAGCCGCGCGATAATCATGTTTCCCGATCCCTGGTATAAGCCGCGGCATCTCAAGCGGCGCGTGGTCAGTCCGAAGTTTTTGGCGGAGCTGGCGGTGTGTCTGCGCGGCGGCGCGGAGCTGCACCTGGCCACCGATCAGCAAAATCTGGCCACGGATCTGCTGGCGGAGCTGACTGCGGCGCCGGAATACCAAAACAAATACGGACAATACGCGCCGGAAAATTTTACGGGGCTGGCCACGGATATCGAGCTGTATAATATAAAACGCGGACGGGAAATTTACCGCTTAGTTTTTATCCGGCAGTAGTTCAGCCGGCTGTAGAGTTTTTTTATGTGAAATGAGCGAGCCTACCGAAGAAAGAATTGTTTTGGCTTCAGCCAGCTCGGCCTGAATATCGTGATACTCTTGTTCAGCGCGTTTAAATTTGTATTCCAGCTGAATATTTTTTTCCTGCTCGGAGCTGAAAGACTCGATAACGCGGTTCATTTCCTGCATGGCGGTCTCCCGAGATTCGATCAACGCTTTTTTCTCATTTTCCAGTTTTTGAATGGTGTCTTCCAGCGCAACGATACGGTCGGCTAAAGTTTTGTTGCTGGCTTTTAGCACGGAAATTTCTTTGGTGGCCAGATTGTTGGTGTCTTTAATGAACTCGATTTGTTTCAGCAATTCCGCTTCACGAACGGAAGCTTTTTCAGTGCTCCTTTTGGCGATGGAAAGCTCATGCTGTAAATGTTTGTTTTCCGCTTCCGTTTTAATAAACTCGCCGCTTTTGGAGACCATCAAAACGGTTTTTTCTTGCAGTGTTTTTTGCAGACGCTCAATCTGATCAGACTGATCGGACAGTTGTTTGTCCTTGGCATCTAGCTCAGCCTGCAGTCTTTGCACGCCTTTGTCGCCGGACAGCTCGGCTTTGAGTTGCTGCACTTCTTTTTCTGCCGCGCCAAAATATTCCTTGGCTAACGCGATTTTCTCACGCAGCATCTGGATCTCTTCCTGCGGCGTAAAAGCGACTATGCGGTCAGCCTCAACCAAGCGTTCTCTGATGCGGAAATGCGCCTGCCGGTAATTTTTCTCCGCGCGCTCTTTATCCTTGAGCGCGGTCAGGGTTAATTCATTTTGCTGAATTTTGGCAAAATCTTCGGCTTTGATAATAGACATAGCCGAAGCATTATAGCAAAGATACAGCGTATTGCAACGCGCAAAAAGGGGTTTTATAAGGCGGCGGTTTGTATTATATTACCGTACTATGGCGCAGATCAAAGCAATAAAACGTTTGTCCGTAAACGTGTACCGGCTGACGGTGGCCGCGCCAGAGATTGCCGCCAGGCATCAGCCCGGGCAGTTTATTATCCTGCGCATTGACGCGGCCGGCGAACGCATACCGTTGACTATCGCGGACAGAAATATTACCGCGGGGACGATCGATTTGATCGTGCAGGCGGTGGGCAAGACCACGCATCAATTAGTCAATCTGAAAACCGGCGAGGACATTCTCGATTTGGCAGGTCCGCTGGGTCTGCCGACGCAGATCGAAAAGCTCGGCACGGTGGTTATGATCGGCGGCGGCGTGGGGGCCGCCCCGCTTTATCCGATCGCCAAAGGTTTCAAACAAATTGGAAATAAAGTTATAACTATTCTCGGCGCGCGGAATAAAGACCTGCTGGTTTTGCCGGAGGAGTTTGCGGCTCTGAGCGACGAGCTGATCATTATGACCGATGACGGCTCGCTGGGTGAAAAAGGTTTGGTCACGCGCGCTCTGCAAAAACTAATCGACCAAAAAATTGAAATAAAAAAAGTTGTGGCGATCGGGCCGTTGATTATGATGAAATTTGTCGCGGAGCTGGCCAAAAAACACCAAATCTCGATCGTCGTCAGCCTGAACAGTTTGATGATCGACGGCACTGGCATGTGCGGCGGCTGTCGCGTGCGCGTCGGCGGTGAGACGCAGTTTACCTGTGTGCACGGCCCGGAATTTGACGGGCAGCAGGTGGATTTTGACACATTGCTCAAGCGCGCAAATACTTACAAACACGAGGAACAATGCCGGCTGGAAGCGTATTTAAAAAGAGGCGAGCATGGCTGAAAAAATTGCCAGGCAGAAAAAACCGGAACAAGACCCTCAAATTCGCCGGACGAATTTTCTGGAAGTGTCCGGCAATTACTCGCCGGAGCAGGCGCGTCGGGAAGCCAGCCGCTGTCTGCAATGCAAAAACCCGGCCTGCGTGTCTGGCTGTCCGGTCGGCGTGAAAATCCCGCAGTTTATTCAGCGGATTAAAGACGGCGATTTTGCCGGAGCTTGTGAAATCATCCGCGCGGACAATTACCTGCCGGCGGTCTGCGGCCGCGTCTGTCCGCAGGAAACGCAATGCGAGGGGTGTTGCGTGCTGGGTAAAAAAGGCGAACCGGTGGCGATCGGCAATTTGGAGCGGTTTGCGGCGGATTGGGCGGCGGTGAATACCGCCGCGGAAGCGCGGAAACCCGCGCTTCCGCGCGCGGAGCGCGCCCAATCCGCTGTGAAAGTCGCCGTCGTCGGCTCCGGGCCGTCAGGCCTGACCTGCGCCGCGGAGTTAAATGCCGCGGGTTTTGCGGTGACGGTTTACGAAGCTCTGCACGAGCTGGGCGGCGTGCTGGCTTACGGCATACCGGAATTCCGCTTGCCCAAAGAAATTGTGCGCCGCGAGATAAAAAATCTGTCCGCCGCCGGCGTGCGTTTTGAGACAAACGCGGTTATCGGCAGGCTCCGCACGGTAGACGATTTATTGAAAAGTTTTGCCGCGGTGTACATTGCCAGCGGCGCGGGCTTCCCGTCGTTTATGAATATTGCCGGCGAGGATTTGAACGGCGTGTATTCCGCCAACGAATATCTGACGCGGCTCAATCTCATGAAAGCCTATCAGCCTGACGCGGACACACCGATCCTGAAAGGCCGCCGCGCCGCGGTGATTGGCGGCGGCAATGTGGCGCTGGACGCGGCGCGCAGCGTGCTGCGTCTCGGCGCGGAGCGGGTCTATCTCGTCTACCGGCGGTCGCGCGCGGAAATGCCGGCGCGCCGCGAGGAGATACAACACGCCGAGGAGGAAGGCCTGGAGTTTTTGTTCCTGAATAATCCGGTGCAATATTTTGGCGATGAAAACGGCTTTGTGCAAAAAGCGCTCATTCAGAAAATGACGCTGGGCGAGCCGGACGCTTCCGGCCGCCGCCGTCCGGCGCCGCAGGCCGGCAGCGAGTATGAACTGGCGGTGGACACGGTGATTGTGGCGGTCGGCACACAGGCCAACCCGCTCCTCAAAAATACGACGCCGGATCTGCCAACCGATAAACGCGGTTACATCGTTGTTGATGAAAATGGCCGGACGGCTAAAAAAGGCGTTTGGGCTGGCGGTGACATTGCCAGCGGCGCGGCGACGGTCATCCTGGCGATGGGTTCAGGCAAGCGGGCGGCGAAGGATATAGAGAAATATATTCGTTCCGCCTGAATAGCTAAAAAAGAAGCTTTGCAAAAACGCATAGGATTATTGACATCGCCCAAAATTATTCCGCTGGCGCTCTGGGCCAGGACCGCAGGTATGGCCGGCAATATAGCGGCGAATAAAGCCGCCCGAAGCACTATTCCGGCTTTCAGAATTTTCACGCTGGCGCAGCAACTCCAATTATTAATAAAAGTGGCGTGACCGGTTAGAATATTTTTTAAAATTCCGGCGTTGTCAGGGTTTCCAATTGTCATTTCAATGGAAATATACTATATTAGCGGGACTTAATTGTCTGAAAATCCGGAGGTATTTGCCAAAGTGTCCAGCGCGCCGAAGTTAGCCCCAGACTTGCAAAATTTTATCAAAACATGGAAAGACAAGCCCGGCAACCTCATTATGGTCTTGCACCGCGTCCAGCAGGAATACAAATATATACCGCGCGAAGTGGCTCTCTATCTGTCCAAAGAATTAAATGTGCCGCTGGCCAAAATTTACGGCGTGGTTACTTTTTATCATTTTTTCAAACTCAAAAAACCCGGGCGGCACAATATCCAGGTCTGCATCGGCACGGCCTGCTATCTCAAAGGCGGCGGTGATTTGCTGCTGGAGCTGGAAAATCTGCTCGGCGTGGGCGTGGGCGGCGTGACCAGCGACGGCCTTTTCTCGATCGAAGGAGTGCGCTGTGTGGGCTGCTGCGGTCTGGCGCCGGTCGCGGTCGTTGACGGCGAAGTTTTTGGCAAACTCAAAAAAGACAAACTGCCGGAAATCATCGCTAAATTTAAAGACAAATAACGGAGCGTAAAATGACCAAAGTGACAGTCGCTGATCTGCAGAAAATTGCCCGGGAACAAAGCGGCGTAAAATCCGCGTACCAAAAAGTCGTGCTGGTCTGCGGCGGCACGGGCTGTGAGTCCAGCAAATCAGACTTGATTTACCAAAATTTACAGCAGGGTGTGCGGGACTCCGGTCTGGCTCAAAATGTGCAGGTCATCAAGACTGGCTGTTTTGGTTTTTGTGAAAAAGGACCGATCGTCAAAGTCCAGCCGGATGAATCTTTTTACGTCGAGGTCCGGCCGGAGGACGCGCGGGAAATTGTCGCCGAGCATCTGGTCAAAGGACAGGAAGTCGCGCGGCTGCTGTACGACAAAAATAAAAAACCCGGCGCGAAAGCCGACGATATTGATTTTTACAAAAAGCAGGTGCGCGTGGTCTTGCGCAACTGCGGCCTGATCGATCCGGAAAACATTCAAGAATATATTGCCCGCGACGGGTACCGGGCGCTGGCCAAAGTTTTATTTGAAATGCAGCCGGAGCAGGTCATCGAGGAGCTGAAAAAATCCGGCCTGCGCGGACGCGGCGGCGCGGGTTTTCCGACCTGGCGCAAATGGGATTTTTCCAAGGCTGTGTCGAGCGCACAAAAATACATAGTCTGCAACGCCGACGAGGGCGACCCGGGCGCGTACATGGACCGCAGCACGCTGGAAGGCGATCCACATTCCGTGCTGGAAGCGATGACTATTGCCGGCCGCACCATCGGCGCGAACCGCGGCTTCATTTATATCCGCGCGGAATATCCGCTGGCCATTCACCGTCTGGAAATCGCGCTCCGGCAGTCGCGCGAGCTGGGCCTGCTGGGTGAAAATATTCTGGGCAGCGGTTTTGCTTTTGACATCGAGCTGCGTCTGGGCGCGGGCGCGTTTGTCTGCGGCGAAGAAACCGCACTGCTGGCCTCGATCGAGGGTTCGCGCGGCATGCCCAAGCCCCGCCCGCCGTTCCCTGCCGTGAAAGGCCTGTGGGGCAAGCCGACAGTCATCAATAATGTGGAAACTTACGCCAATATCGCGGCGATTATTCTCAAAGGCGGTGAGTGGTTTGCCGGCATGGGCACCGCGACTTCCAAAGGCACGAAAGTTTTCGCGCTGACCGGCAAGGTGAAAAATTCCGGCCTGATCGAAGTGCCGATGGGCACGACACTGCGCGAGATCATTTTTGACATCGGCGGCGGTATCAGCAGCGGCAAAAAATTCAAAGCCGCGCAGTCCGGCGGGCCATCCGGCGGCGTGATCGCTGAGGAATTTTTGGACACGCCGATCGATTATGAAAATCTGGCTAAGATCGGCTCGATTATGGGTTCGGGCGGCTTGATTGTCATGGACGAGGACGACTGTATGGTCGATGTCGCTAAATTTTATTTAGAATTTACGGTCGATGAGTCCTGCGGCAAGTGTTCGCCCTGCCGGATCGGCGGCAAGCAAATTCTGGGACTGCTGGAGAAAATCACCAAAGGGCAGGGCGCGCTGGAAGATATTGAAAAAATCAAAAAAATCGGCAAGGCGATGCAGCGGGCTTCACTCTGCGCGCTGGGCGGCACGGCTGCCAATCCGGCGCTTTCCACGCTCAAATATTTTGAGCAGGAATATTTAGAGCACATTAACGCGAAAAAATGCCGCGCCGGCAAATGCAAAGATTTACTGGCATTCAGCATTATTGCCGAAAAATGCAAAGGCTGCGGCCTGTGTCTGCGCAAATGTCCGGCCAGCGCGATCACTGGCGAGAAGCTGAAACCACATGTGATCGATGAGAAAAAATGCATCAAGTGCGGCGCGTGTATCGCGAGCTGTAAATTTGGCGCGATTGTAAAAAAGTAACTCCTCCGGCGCCGCGCGCCACCTCCCCTACAAAGGAGAGGCAAGTAATGTATTGAAAAGGGAGCAGGCATTATGGCAAAACAGATAAATCTAAAAATCAACGGAATTCCGGTGACTGCGGAGCAGGGCACGACAATACTCGACGCGGCGCGGCAGGCCGGTGTGAAAATCCCGACGCTTTGTTATCATCCCGATCTGACCTCCTGGGCGGCCTGCGGCATCTGCATTGTCAAAGCCGAAAATTCACCCAAGACTTTTCGCGCCTGCGCCACGCCGGTGGAGGAAAATATGAGCATTATCACGCACGACGCGGAGATTGTGGAAATCCGCAAGACCGTGCTGGAATTGATCTTATCCAATCACCCCAATGACTGCCTGCAATGTCCGCGCAGCGGCAACTGCGAGCTGCAAACCGTCGCCGCGGAATTTGGCCTGCGCGAAAGCCCGTACAAAAAAGTACTGCGCGGTTTGCCTGCTGATCACAGCTCTCCGTCGATTGTGCTCAATCCGGAAAAATGCATCTTGTGCGGCCGTTGCGCGCATGTCTGTCAAGAAATGCAAAATGTCTGGGCGCTGGAATTTATTGGCCGCGGCCACAAAGTGCGTATCGCGCCGGCGGCGGATGTCAGCCTCAACGACAGCCCGTGCATCAAGTGCGGCCAGTGCAGCGCGCATTGTCCGGTGGGCGCGATTTACGAGAATGACGAGACCGGCAAAGTCTGGGCGGCTCTCGGTGATCAGGAAAAATATCCGGTGGTGCAGATCGCGCCGGCGGTGCGCGTGGCGGTCGGCGAAGCCTTTGGCTACAAGTCGGGAGAATTGCTGACCGGCAAACTTTACGCCGCGCTGCGCCGTTTGGGATTTAAGGCAGTGTTTGACACGAATTTCACGGCTGACCTGACTATTATGGAAGAAGGCAGTGAGTTTGTGAAATTGTGCAAAGAGGAGCCGGACAAACTGCCGCTGGTTACTTCCTGCTGTCCGGCCTGGGTGGATTATCTGGAAAAATATTATCCGGATTTGATCCCGCACTTCTCCACCGCCAAGTCTCCGCAGGCGATGCTCGGCGCGCTGGCGAAAACTTATTATGCGGAAAAAAACAAAATTGAGCCTAAAAATATTTTTATGGTTTCGATCATGCCCTGCACTGCCAAGAAATACGAGATTGCGCGCAGCGCGGAGATGCACGCCAGCGGTCAGCAGGACATCGATGTTTCGCTGACGACGCGCGAACTGGTGCGCATGATTAAAGCGGCGGGCATTGATTTTAATAATCTGCCGGACGACCAGGCCGACTCGGCGCTGGGCGAGTACACCGGCGCCGGCACAATATTTGGCGTGACCGGCGGCGTGATGGAAGCGGCCTTGCGCACCGGTTATCATTTATTGACCGGCGAGGAATTGGGCAGCGTGGAGTTTCAAGAGGTGCGCGGATTGGACGGCGTGAAAGAGGCCGCAGTCGACATCAAAGGCACGCAGGTCAAGGTGGCGGTGGCGCACGGCGTGGCCAATGTGCAGTATGTGCTGGACAAAGTCAAAGCGGCCAAAGCAGCCGGCCAGCCCAGCCCCTATCATTTCATAGAAGTCATGGCCTGCCGCGGCGGTTGTGTCTCCGGCGGCGGCCAGCCTTATGGCGCGACGGATGAGATACGCAAACTGCGCACCGCGGGAATTTACCAGGACGACAAGCTGGCCGCCAAACGCTGTTCACATCTCAATCCGGAGATTGCCAGAGTGTACAGGGATTTCTTAGGCAAACCTTTGAGCGAAAAAGCGCATCATCTCCTGCACACGCATTACACAGCAAGGCCGTTGTATAATCGCTGATTTTTATCCCGCCGCCCGCAGTTTTTTGCTGGCAAGATACGGGATAGCTAACAGCGTTATAACCAGGCCGGTGGCGATCAAAAGAAAATCTATTTTAACAATGTCCGCGAATGGACCAAAAAAAAGCATACCCAGCGGCATTAGCGCGCCGCCTAGCATCATAAAAACTGACATAACCCGCCCCATGTAAACCGTTTCAACATTGGTCTGCAGCAAAACCATAGCCGGTGTATTGTACAGAGGCGTGACCAAACCCATAGCTGTCATGAATGCGACATAGAGTGAAAAATTGCCAGCCAGACCGAGGCCGATGGTCAAAACACCGAAAACCGCGCAGGACAACGCCATGGCCGCTGTTTTGCGCTTGAAACCACTCCAGATACTAATCAGAACGCCGCCCAGCAGCATACCGGCAGAAAAAGTTATTTCGATGACGCTGAGCCGCCAGACTTCGGCGCCAAAATTTCTGGCTGTCTGCAGCGGCGTTAAAAAAGCGGCCGGCGCCATACAAAAAGTGAAAATGGCGGAAAGAATAATCAACTCGCAAACAAAAGCATGTTTCCAAATGTATTGAAAGCCAGCTTTAATATCAGAAAAATAACCGGACACGCTGTGCTGGGCTGAAGTCTGGGCTGGGGGTTGTTCTGAAGTTTTGACCCCGAAATATAAAATACCGATGCTCAATGCGGCGGTGATTACGTCGAGAAAAAATAAAATTTCCAGCGGAGCGATGCTCATTAAGGCTCCGGCCAAAAATGGCGCGGTCAGCGTGGAAAAAGATTGAATAGCGCTTTGCAAGCCGTTTACTCTGGTCAGTTGCGCTTGCGGGACAATTTGTGGGATGAACGCGCCGACCGCCGGCATCTGTATGCCTTGTCCGAGCGCGCGCACGATTGCGAAAAACAGCAAAATGCCGTAGTGGTCAAAACCAAACATAAACAATACCGCCGCGATTAAACTGGCCAGCGCGATAACTCCGTCAGCCAGATTGATCAAATGTTTGCGGTTAAATCTGTCCGCCCACACGCCGCCGAATGGCGAGATGAGAAACATCGGCAAAAATGCGGCAAAAACATAGAGCGTCATTAAGGAGCCGGACTGGAATTTGAGCACGATATGCCAGCCGATCGCGTGCTGCACGATCAGCGAGCCGAAAATCGACAGAGCCTGTCCGCTCAAAAATAACGCGGTGTTCTTTTTCCAGTTATGCATAAAATATCCTTTCATTGATTAGATTTAGCTTGCGGGCAAACAACACCCTAATTTCTGTCCAAGAAATTTTTTTGAGAAAAACGGCTAGACTTTAATTACTGAAAAATTTGCATGCAGGGAGTATACTATTTTAGAAATTTGTCGTCAATAAAATTCACGGTAATTATATACTTGACAGACCCAGATACTAGAGGTACAATATAGCCATAAATAACGAAAAGAGGTCGGTTTTTATGGCAAAACAAAGTTTAACAGAATTACTCAAAATCTATAATTCAGAGGATAAAGCAAGGGAGTATTTTGTACAAAAAAGATGGGCTGACGGCATTACCTGTCCGCATTGTGGCAACCACGAATCCGAAAAGAAAATCTATACTTTCAAAAACGGTAGCACAAAAGGCTTGTTTAAATGTGGGGCTTGTCGCAAAAAGTTTTCTGTTAGAACAAATACTTTTATGGGCGATACTCACATTCCTTACTCAAGCTGGCTGACTGCGTTATTTCTTATTACCTCACACAAAAAAGGCATTTCGTCTTTGCGGCTGGCAAAAGACATTGGTGTTACCCAGAAAACCGCCTGGTTTATGTTGCAAAGAATAAACCGCCTTGCTAATGACAACAATAAAAAGCTAAGAGGCATTGTCGAAGTTGACGAGACCTATGTTGGTGGTAAGAAAAGGAATAAACACAAAAATAGACGAACAGATTTTTATAACAAAGTTCAAGGCGACAAGGCTATTATGCTTGGCATGATCCAGCGTGGCAATAAATTGATAATGCGGAAAATTAACAAGGTAGACAGTAAACATATTGCTCCTGTTATTGACAATTACATTACTCCAAAAGCAGTTGTAAACACAGACGAAAGTCCTATTTATAAAAAAGCATTAGGTAATAGAGAAAGAAAAATCGTCAATCACAAAGCCAGGCAATATGTTGACGGCAAAAATACAACCAATCGTATTGAAGGCATGTTTTCACACTACAAACGAATGGTGAACGGAATCCATGTTTTTCTGTCACACAAACATTTGCAGGATTATACAAATATGTTTTGTTTCAGAATGAACACCAGAAAACTTGATGAATATGAGCGGATGGATGTATTATTAGAGGGCGTAGACAATACACGCCTGATGTATTTACAGGCAATCGGAAGGTTCGCTTGAAAGTAAAAAAAGGATTTTCGACAGCCAGCGGTGGAGAATTTTTTATAGACACAGCAGCAATAGATGCTCGTGCTAATGACACCCAGAAAATCACCAACGAAAAACCTTTGAAAATTGATATGACAATGGACGAGTTAGCTGCTTTGATTATGCAGACAAACGGTTTAAACAAAAAAACAAGGAAATAGGTTAAAATTAAACTATGCAAAAAGAAGTAAAAGTTTATATTGAAAATTCTGTAATCGGCGGTTATTTTGACAAAGAGTTTATGGATCCTACACGTAGACTCTTTGACCTGTTCAGAAAAAATGTTTATAAGCCTGTCATTTCCGACCATGTAATTACAGAATTAAATGACGGAGCTCCAGATGATGTAAAAGCAAATCTGGAAACCTTAAACTATGAAAAGACAGAGGTTACTAAAGAAATGCTAGCTTTGTGTGATAAGTATATGGCTGAAAATATAGTCAGTGAAAACTATCGTGGTGATGCCTTGCATATTGCTATAGCCACTGTCTTAAACGTAAATCTCTTGGTAAGCTGGAACTTTCGGCACATTGTTAATTATGATAAAATTAGGATGTTTAATGCGGTGAATTTAAAAGAGGGATATAACCTGTTGGAAATTCGCACACCGCAGGAGGTACTGAAAAATGATTGACACTAAAACTTTTGATTGTATTAAATTCAAGGACAAATTGCAGGCTGATTTGTATAAAAGGACTGCCAATATGACTGCGGATCAATACATTGAGTTCACAAAGTCGGAGACAAAGAAATATTATGTTAGTATTGGAAAAGCCAAATCTATATGAATAATAAAGACAACTCTGTGATT
>JAITIE010000118.1 GCA_031279615.1 Candidatus Margulisiibacteriota bacterium
TACTATATAGAAATCGACATCAACGGCCTGGCCGCGCTGGTTGACCAGATCGGCGGCGTGCCGCTCGACGTGGAAAAACGCATGTATTATGTCGACCGCGCCGGCGATTTGTACATAGACTTGCAACCTGGTTATCAGGTGCTTGACGGCAAGCAAGCCATGCAGTACGTGCGTTTTCGCAGTGACGCGACAGTAGACCTCGGACGCATCGAGCGGCAGCATAAATTTTTACAGGCTGTCGGCAATAAACTGCTGAAAGTTAATATTATTTTCAAAGCGCCGACAATGATTTTCAAAATGGCTAAATTCGTGCGCACTAATGTGCCTGCCTCACTCTTTATTGAGGTGGCCAACCGCGCCAAGGAAGCTTATCAGCTCGGCCATTTGGACATTGTAACTATACCCGGCGCGCCAGTGGATATTAACGGCGTGGCTTATCTGCAGCCGGACTGGCAGCGCACACAAAATCTGGTGCAGCGCGTGATCCGCGGCTATGAGTTTTACACGCCCAGCCTGCCGCCCGTTAAAAAACCGCCGGAGCTCTCCATCGAAGTGCTCAACGGCAGCGGCGTCACCGGCATGGGGCGCAACATGGAAAGAAAATTAAAAACTCTTGGCTATTCAGTGTGGAATACCAAAGACGCCGGCCGTTTTGATTACGGCGAAACAATTATCATCAACTGGCGGGGCGCGGCGCTGGAAGACGAAGCGCATATTCTGGCGCGCAAGCTGTATCTCAATCCCGTCAATATTTTGACACGCCGGCCGCAAAACAACACAAGTTTAAGTTTTTCTATTATCGTCGGCCACGACTGGCCAATCGAACGCTGATCATGCGCGGAGAAACACCTGAAGCTACGCCGATGATGCGCCAATACCTGGACATCAAGGCGCGGCACCAAGACGCTGTTGTTCTTTTCCGGCTAGGTGATTTTTACGAGATGTTTTACGCCGACGCGGAGCTGGCGGCGCGGGAGTTAGAGTTAACGCTGACCGGCCGCGGCAGCAAAGAGCACAAAATGCCAATGTGCGGCGTGCCGTATCACGCGGCGGATAATTATATCGCGCGGCTCATCAACAAAGGCTACAAAGTGGCCATCTGCGAACAGGTGGAAGATCCCGCGCTGGCCAAAGGCCTGACTAAACGCGAAGTTATTAAAATTATCACGCCCGGCACGCTGATGGACGAAAAATTAATTTCTGACAAAGCGGCCAACTATCTAGCGGCAATCACCAGCGCGGATACCAAAGACGAAACTTTTGGTCTGGCTTTTGCCGATATTTCCACCGGCGTTTTTAAGACTGCCGAACTGCACGGCCTCGACAATCTGCGCGCGGAAATTTTGCGTATCGACCCTAAGGAAATTATCTACACCGCCGTGGAAAATCCGGCGGACGCAGAAATCCCCGCCACGCGTGTCGAACAGCCGAGCGCGGTCAGCGCGCTAAAAATCCTGGCGCATTTTCCTCCCGACACAGCGCGGGATTTTGCGCTGGAGAGTAAACCGCTGGCTTTGCAGGCCGCCGCCGCGGTTTTTAATTATTTCAAGGCCGCGCAAAAAACCGAGCTGAAACAACTGACCAGACTGGAAATTTACCTGCCGCAAAACTATATGTACCTGGACAGCGCGTCGCGCAAAAATCTGGAGCTGACAGAAACAATCCGCGGCGGCGGCAAGACCGGCTCGCTGTACGGACTGCTGGACAAAACTAAAACTTCCATGGGCAGCCGTCTGCTCAAAGAGTGGCTCTGCTACCCCCTGCTGGAGCAAACGGAAATTGAGAGCCGTTACACCGCGGTCGGCGAACTGCTAAATGATCTGGTGGCGCGCGCGGAACTGACGGAATTGTTAAAAGACATTTACGATATAGAGCGGCTGATCGGGCGCATCACCAACGGCAACGCCAGCGCGCGCGACCTCGTCTATCTCAAAGAATCACTGCGTGTCATTCAGAGCTTAACGCCGACCTTGCGGCAGTTTTCCGCGCCGCTGTTGACCGCGCTCAATAACAGCGCTCAGCAAAAAATCCTGCGGGAAATCTGCACCCTGATCGACCAAGCTATAGTCGATGAACCGCCTTTGCTGGTAACCGCTGGCAATATTTTCCGCGACGGTTACAACGCCGAACTTGACGAGCTGCGCCGGATCAGCCGTTCGGGCAAACAATGGATTGCCGAGCAGGAAAATCAGGAGCGTGAACGCACCGGAATTAAATCGCTGAAGATCGGCTACAATTCGGTTTTCGGCTACTATTTGGAAATTTCACACGCCAACCGTAATCTCGTGCCTCAAAATTACATCCGCAAACAAACGTTGACCGCCGCGGAGCGTTACATCACGCCGGAATTAAAAGAAAAAGAAGAATTACTGCTGAGCGCCAGCAGCCGCACGGAAAAACTGGAGCACAAACTTTTTAACGAACTGCGGCAAAAGATCGCCGCGGCCACTATAGAGATCCAAAACGCCGCGCAGGCGGTGGCCGCTCTGGACACACTGCTGGCTCTGGCGCAAACCGCGGCGGACCGGCATTTCGTCCGGCCAAGTATTTTAAGCGGCGCTTCGGCTAAACTCTATATTAAGAACGGCCGCCATCCGGTCGTGGAGCAGGCGCTCGGGACAACGGCGTTCATACCCAACGATCTGCTCCTCGCGCCCGAAGAAACCCGCCTGCTGCTGCTGTTCGGCCCCAACATGTCCGGCAAATCCACTTACATGCGGCAGACCGCGCTGCTCGTGCTCCTGGCGCAGGCCGGCAGTTTTGTGCCGGCGGACAGTATGGAGTTCACGCTGGTTGACCGGCTTTTCACGCGCGTCGGCGCGATGGACGACCTTTTTTCCGGCAAATCGACATTCATGGTCGAGATGGCCGAGACCGCCAACATCGTGCGCAACGCCACTAAAAATTCGCTGATCATCCTCGATGAAGTTGGCCGCGGCACCAGCACTTATGACGGCATGGCTATCGCCTGGGCTTTGACGGAATACATTTACCTGCGTCTCGGCGCGAAAACAATTTTCGCCACGCATTATCATGAGCTCGCGCAGTTAGCCGGCAAATATCCGCAGATCAAAAATTTCAACGTGTCCGTCGCTGAAAAAGGCCAGGACATTATTTTTTTGCACAAAGTCACGCCCGGACCGGCCAGCGGCAGCTACGGCATACATGTGGCGCGGCTGGCCGGACTGCCGGCAGAAATCACCACGCGCGCCGCGCAAATTCTCGCCGCGCTGGAGCGGCCGCAGGCCAGCGGCGGGCAAATGAGTTTGTTCTAAGTTCAATATGATATACTATGACAATTATCTATGAATTTTCAGGAGAGGTGTTTCATGAAAAAAATATTAAAAGTTTTAAGCGGAGCTTGCCTGGTACTGGCTTTGTTCGGCTGTGGTAAAACCAATCTCCTGCAATGGGCGGCTCCAGCGCCCAAACAAGACAACATCGAAGCCGCGCGGCAGGCTATCGACGAAGGTCAGTACGACAAAGCCTACAATTTAATCCAGGACGACAGCAGTAATGAAGGAAAAATAATTCGCGCGCAGGCTCTGCTTGGCAAATCCGGCATCGACCTCGCGGCAATCATCGTGGCGCTGGGCCAAGACCCTATTGACCTCGGCAACAGCGGCAAATCCGGCAGTCCGGTGCTCAAGCTGGAAAGCTTGATCGAGGACGCAGCTAATAGAGACAATGTGCTGACCGCCGCCAATCTTTTTCTGGAAGCCAGGCCAGACAAAACTTCCGACCGGATAATCGGCGCGCTGGCCGGCCTGCTCGCGCACGTGGCCAATCTGCGCAACGCGGTTATCGTTAACGGGGAATCAAATTTTAAAGGTTATATATCCGGCAAGAGCAACACTGATGAATGTGAGTCTTTTTACAGCGCGCTTGGCACAAACAAATTGGCCTACATCACCATGGCGGTTAATTTTCTAGATAATGGCAGCAAGGACGTTAAAGAAGCTGTCGCTTCCGCCAACGCCGCGCTAAAAACAATAGATGCTTCCATAGATTTTGTGGCCAAAGCAAATAGCGCGAAAGGCAGTTCCGCGTCTGAAGCGGTCTATGTGGATATTGCCAAAGACCTGCTGGACAATATAGACGAGAGCGTGTTCAAAGAATTTGGCTACGAAGGCACGGGCGCTACCGAATTATCCCTCGCCGAGTTGAAAGCCCAAATTAACAGCACCTCAGCAAATAATTTTGAAGCTCAAACTGCTATTGCCAATGAAATCAGAAACGCCAATTTGCCGACGACAGCCGCGCCCTGGCAAACCGTCAAAGCACTGTTCGGATTATAACCAAGGAGAAAACTATGAAAAAACTTTTGACCATACTTTTAATTTCCGCGCTGGGTGGCGCGGCGGTCCAGCCGGCTGCTTATTTTAGCCCCAAGCGTCTGGGCATGGGCGGCGCGGGCATAGCGGTCGTCGAAAGAGAAAATTCTTATTTTTACAATCCAGCGCATGCCGCGGCCATCAAAAGCTCCTTTCACCTGCCGCCCTTGTTATTTATGCCGAATACTATTTATTACAACGCTGAAACTCCGGACGTTATTAATAAAATAGGCCGGAGCGTCCGCGGCGACGATGATAACAAAGACAGTAAAACGGTGGAAACATTCCGTGAAATTATTCCTGCCAAATTAGACCTGGGCAGCAGTTACTCGGCCGGACTGGTTTTTAGCCTGGACAATATCAGCAGTTTTGCGCTCGGAGTCTACGGTCAGGGACAGGTTGACGCCAAAGTTCTTAACCGTCTCTCGCCGCGTTTTGACCTGACCGGCCAGATTTACGGAGTTCCCGCGCTGATTTATGCCCGGGAAATACCGCTGGAGTCTCTTTCGCAGGAGCCGGAAGACCCGACGGCGTTTTCGTTGGCCGCGGTTTTGCAACGCCTGAAAAATCCGCTGGTCGGCATCACGTTCAAACATATTTCCAGAGCATCACTTTATAATCCCGACAAAGACGAGGAAATACTTTCTCTGGAAGTGCTGGAACTGCTGGGTGAAGACGCCACGCCGCCGCTTTCCGGACGCGTGGGCTTCGGATTGGGAATAGACCTTGGCGCGCAGACCGGCATTGACACACCGGCCGGCGTCGTAACTGCCGCGGTGGTGTTGAATAATCTCTTTACCACGCTGCACGGCACGCAGTATGAGTTCGTAACCAGTAATAAAATCCTCGATAATTTTGAGAAAACCACCTACCAACAGACTATTCCTCTCACCGCGACTTTCGGCCTCGCCATGCGCGTCTCAACTTTCGCCAATCCGCCGTTTCAGCCGGAAGACGAAGCTAATGACCAACCGTCTTTTCTTTCGCAGACTTTTAAATACGCTTACGGGTTCATGAATTTTATTTTGCCGGACACGACTTACGCCGCAGATTTTGATTTTATCGCGCCGGACAGCACGTTTTTTCAGCGTCTGCATCTGGGTCTGGAGCAGCCGTATTTTGGCGGGCTGATCGACCTGCGTCTCGGCTTAAATCAAGGCTACCCGACTTTTGGCCTCGGCGCCAATCTCGGCTGGTATCGCGTGGGTTTCTTGTACTACACGGAAGAGCTGGGCAGGGAGATTGGCCAGCAGCCGGTGTCTTATTATGTTTTGCACAGCAGTTTTGTTTTTTAAATGAAAGTTGTCCTGATCGAGCCGCGCGGTTTTTGCCGCGGGGTACAGCGCGCGCTGGCTAAACTGGACGACGCGTTAAAATCCGGCCAAAGAATTTACGTGCTCAACGAAATAGTCCACAACAAAACGATCATCGCGGATTACCTGCAAAAAGGCGTGATTTTTGTTCAAAATATTCAAAGCGCGCCGCCGGAAAGCCGGATCGTTTTTAGCGCGCACGGCGTGCCGCCGGAAATTTACCGGCAGGCCCGAGAACGCCGGCTGCAAATCATTGACGCCGTTTGCCCGCTGGTCAAAAAAGTACATCAGGAAGTGGCGGAATTCACCAAAAGAAATATCCCGATCATTTACATCGGCCACCGAAAACACGAGGAAGTCCGCGGCGTATACGGCGAAGCTCCGCAAAACATCACTATCGTGGAAAGTCTAAATGATTTACCCAATATACCGCGCGGACACCGGCAATACGCCGTGCTCACACAGACCACTCTAAACGCTGAGGACACGCAAAAAATTATTGCCGAATTGAAAAAAAGTTTTCC
>JAITIE010000128.1 GCA_031279615.1 Candidatus Margulisiibacteriota bacterium
GGCGATTTTTAACGACATAGTCAACAATCTGGAGCGCATCAGCGACCACGCCGTCAAATTCGCCAAGTGGCGGGAGAACCCGTATTTGTATCAGTAAATCGTCTGAGCGGTATATTTTGCCTCTGTTGGCTCATGCCATAACGTTATATCAATAATAAAGTGTTATAACGTTTTATTGTTTAGTAAATCGTTTGTAAATAAGATTGCCTCGGCAATAAATCCAACTTATAACAGGTGAATTTAAGCTGAAAATTTTGCCGTTATTTTGTTAAAATAACTACCTTGATGTTGAGTAAAGATAATGAAATACAACGCCGCCGCACTTTTGCGATTATCAGCCACCCCGACGCCGGCAAAAATATTCAGGCAATTCAACTACTTATTTGTGAGAAAAATCAACCTTATGCTATAATTAGTCAAGGAGTGCAAAATGGCTTTACCGATTAAAGAGACGCCTGTTCTGACCGGAAAAGACGCGGAAAGATTTTTGCGCATTATTGAGGCTAATGAAAAGAAGTCTTTAAGCAAGGAAGAGGCTTTTTCTATAAAAAAAGCATATGATATGTTTACTTTTAGAGGAAAATAGTTTTCCGTAGATATGTCCTTAAAACGATCCATATTTAGATTAACTGCGGATTATAAAATCAAAAATTTTGACTGCGGCGACAGCGATTTAAATGAATTTTTTTATCAAGATGCCTTTAATTATACGGAGCAATTATTGGCGGTGACATATGTGGTGGAAACTAAAGTTAAAACCATGGGTTTTTTTAGTGTCGCCAATGATAAAATTCAGATTTTAGAAAATAAATCTATTTGGAACAGGTTGAATAGGAACATTCAAAATGTTAAAAGACGACGCGCGTATCCGGCGGTAAAATTAGGCCGTCTCGGCATAGATAAGGAATGGCAAAGCCAAAATGTCGGCACGGAATTACTTGGTTATATAAAAGAATTTTTTCTGCAAAACAATAAAACCGGCTGCCGTTTTATTACGGTTGATGCTTATAACAATTCTGCCACCACTAGCTTTTATCAAAAAAATGGTTTTGCTTTTTTTCTGACGCAGGATACCCAAGAGAAAACAAGACTGATGTTTTATGATTTAATGCTATACAAAAATGCCAATGTCTGACCGACTGACCGAAATAAACCGCCGCCGCACTTTTGCGATTATCAGCCACCCCGACGCCGGCAAAACCACGATCACGGAAAAACTGCTGTTGTTTGGCGGGGCGATACAGCAGGCCGGCGCGATCAAAGCCAAAAAAGCGCAGAAACATACCGCCTCGGACTGGATGGAGCTGGAAAAACAGCGCGGCGTTTCGGTGGCGACTTCGGTCATGTCTTTTGAGTATGGCGGCCTGGTTATCAATCTGCTGGACACGCCCGGCCACGAGGATTTTAGCGAGGACACATACCGCACGCTGACCGCGGTGGATTCGGTGCTGATGGTCATCGACGCGGCCAAGGGCGTGGAGGAGCGCACCAAAAAACTCATGGATGTTTGCCGGCTGCGCAGTATTCCGGTGCTCACTTTTATCAACAAACTTGACCGCGAGGGACTGGATCCATTTGCGCTGCTGGACGATATTGAAAACAATCTGGCGCTTGCCGCCGCGCCTTTGAGCTGGCCGATCGGCATGGGACGCGATTTCCGCGGCGTGTATAATATTCGCCAAAAAAGTTATTTACAGTTTTCCGACCGGCAGAAATTTACGGAAATTCAAAATATCGAGCCGCAAAATATTCCGGCGATCGAGGAGGAGCAAAAAACCAAATTGGCCGACGCTGTGGCGACTATCCGCGGCGCGCTGGAGCCTTTTAGTTTAGAAAAATACCGGCGCGGCGAAATGACGCCGGTTTTTTTCGGCAGCGCGCTGAATAATTTCGGCATACTGGATTTGCTGCGGGAGATTATCCGGCTGGCGCCGCCGCCGCTGCCCCGGCCGGCTGCCGAGCGCCTGGTCGATCCCGCGGAAGACAAAATGACCGGCATTGTTTTTAAAATCCACGCCAATATGGATCCCAAACACCGTGACCGCATTGCTTTTTTGCGCGTTTGTTCCGGTGTTTTTCGGCGCGGCATGAAAGTTTATCAGGTGCGCGAGAAAAGAGAATTCAAAGTGGCCAATCCGCTGACTTTTTTGGCGCAGGCGCGCGCGGTTGCCGAGGAAGCTTACGCGGGCGATATTATCGGCGTTCACGACACCGGCGCGCTTAAGATCGGCGACACCTTCAGCGAAGGTGAGGAGCTTAATTTCAGCGGCATACCCAGCTTCGCGCCGGAAATTTTTCGCCTGGTCGTCAACCGCAATCCTTTGAAGTCTAAACAACTGCAAAAAGGTCTGCGGCAGCTGTCGGAGGAAGGCGCGGTGCAATTATTCAAAGGCCTGCTTGACCAGAGACTGGTGCTCGGCGCGGTTGGCGAGCTGCAGTTTGATGTGGTGCGTTTTCGCCTGGAAAACGAGTACGGCGCGCAGTGCGATTATCAGGCTTACGATGCGGCTTTTGCTTACTGGCTCGCTGCGGATGAGGAAAAATATCTTAAAGAATTTCAGGCCGACAAGCCGCTGCGCGTGATGCAGGACATCGACGGCAAATCAGTGTTTTTATTCAAAGGACTTTGGGAGGTTAAATTTATTCAGGAACAGTTTCCCCGGATCCGTTTTTATAAAACTTCAGAATGTCGCGCGCGTGATTTGGTGGTTTGATGTTTAGATGAATATTTTGCCGGAGCGCGTCTGGTTCGAACTTAACAAGCGCAAGGTGTGCGCCGTTAAGTGAGAAGCCACCACGCGCGGAGGTAAAGATATTCACCTAAACATTAATATCTATAAATAGTTTGGTTACATTTAATTTTCTCTGATACGGAAAAATTCCTAAAATCGGCAGGCCGCTGATTTGCTGAACAATTTGTGGATTTTCCGTTGCGGAAATATCCGGCGGTGTGGTTTGATTGAAGAGCAGTCCTTTTATTTTGACGTGTTTCCGGCGTAGAGCCGCGATAGAGAGTAAAGTGTGATTGAGCGTTCCCAACCCGGCACGGCAGACTAATATTGCTTCGGCTTTCAGGTCTTTTAGCAGATCCAGCATGAAATATTTTTCATCTATCGGCACATACAAGCCGCCCGCGCCTTCAATAAAACTAATTTCAAATTGCGCGCAAAAATCTAAAATGTTTTTGACCAATTTTCCGGTGTCGATCGGCGGCAGTTTGTCCTCCAGCGCGGCCTGCTGCGGCGCCAGCGGCTTGCTGAAATGCAGGGGATTATAAATTTGCGCGGTTTTTAATCCGGCCTGTTTTTGCACGAAAAGCAAATC
>JAITIE010000016.1 GCA_031279615.1 Candidatus Margulisiibacteriota bacterium
GGCCGTTTATGCCAGTCCGCAAAACCATCCGCCCGCCTATCCCGCGCTGGCTCTGCGCAATCGCTGGCAGGGCGAGGCCGTGCTGCTTTTGAGCATCGATAAAAACGGCGCTCTGGATAAAGTGGAGTTAGTTAAATCTTCCGGTTACAAGATATTGGACGAGACCGCTTTACGGGCGGCGTGGACTTGGCGGTTTGCCAGCCCGCGGCGCGGCATTCAAGCCAGTTTTCCAGTCAGGTTTGTGCTGGAATAAGCTAAAAAAGTTTTCATTTATACTGAAAACTTTTACTATAAAGTTTTCATTGACATTGAAAACTTTTAGAGTATAATAATCTTAATATGCCGACGGATACGCAGTTAAAAATAAAACCAGACGCCTTAGCCGCGGTGCTGAAAGAACAATACGAAGCTTTTACGCAGCGGGACAGCGGCATGCCGAGAGAGATTTTAGCCGACCTGGCGGACAGTGTTGCCGCGCCGCAGGTTTTGGTTATCACCGGCTTGCGGCGGGTAGGCAAGTCCACGCTGCTGGCCCAGATCGCGGCGCGTTACCTGAAAGATAATTTTTATTTTGTCAGTTTTGAAGATGAGCGGCTCTTAAATTTTCAGGTTACAGATTTTGATTTACTGCAGGAAACTTTGATTAGTATTTTTGGCGAGCGAAAAACTTTCTTGTTTGACGAGATCCAGAATGTGCCGGAGTGGGAACGGTTTGTCCGCCGCCTGCACGATCAAGGCTATAAATTTATCATAACCGGTTCCAATGCTTCTTTGTTGAGCGAGGAATTGGGAACGCGTTTGACCGGCCGTTCGCTGCGGATAGAGTTATTCCCTTTTTCTTTTCGGGAATTTTTACTTTTTCAGAACGTGAAAATACCGGACAGCAGACCTTTGACGACCAGACAACGTGGCCTGTTGCGTCGGCAGTTTGACCTGTACGCCCGCAGCGGCGGCATACCTGACGCTTTGAAATTTCCGGAGTTGGATATTCATAAGACCATGTATTCTGATGTGCTGTATCGGGACATTGCCGCGCGGTATAAACTGGCTAACGCGCGCAGTCTGCAAGAGCTGTCTTTTTTCCTGCTGGCCAACGCGGCTAATCTGGTTTCTTTCAATAAACTTAAAAATTTGCTGCGGCTGGGAAGCGTCAATACGGTGAAAAATTA
Source organism: Candidatus Margulisiibacteriota bacterium (assembly GCA_031279615.1). Taxonomy (GTDB): domain Bacteria; phylum Margulisbacteria; class Termititenacia; order Termititenacales; family Termititenacaceae; genus Termititenax. The sequence continues at coordinate 1,170 of JAITIE010000016.1, forward strand.
TATTGCCTATTTGGAAAATAGCTGGCTGTTTTTTACGGTGCATAAATACGCCGCCTCGATAAAAGAACAGCAGATTGCCCCGAAAAAAGTTTACAGCATTGACAGCGGTCTCGCGCGCTCGGTCGGGTTTGCCTTTTCGGAAAACCGGGGCCGAATGCTGGAAAATATTGTCTTTTTACATTTGCGCCGCCGCCAGCGTGAAATATTTTATTATAAGACTGCGGAAAATTACGAGGTGGATTTTTGGCTGCCCGCAGATAAAATTTTATTGCAGACTGCCAGTGGTGTTTTTCAGACGCAGACCCGTGAGCGGGAAGTGCGGGCGCTGATTTCTGCGGCGCAAAGTCTCAAACGGGCGCGAAAATATATCCTGATAACGGAAAATTTAAATTCTGTTATTCGGCAGTCCGGTCTCTCCATACAGGTCAAGCCGGCGTATGAGTGGCTGTTGTTTGATTGAGTTTTTCCTGCCGCCGGAATAAGCCAAAATAGTTTTCATTTTACTTTTAGCTGAACGATAATATATAAGTAGTTGATATTTCATATCGATAATGTTATCATAGGATAAGAGGTGCATCGATGGACACAGTGACGCTTTCCAGTAAATATCAAGTGGTTATTCCAAAAGCGGTACGGGAAAACGCGGGACTGCAAACCGGAACGACGCTGGAGGTGCTGGTTTACGACAAAAGAATAGAACTGGTGCCGTTGCAGTCTCTGCGCAGTCTACAAGGCGTTTTTAAAGGTTTGAATACAGAAATATCGCGGGAAAAAGACCGGCTATGAATAATAATATAGTAGACTCTTCCTGCTGGCTGGAGTATTTAGCCGGAACCAAAGTCGGCGGACAGGTGGCTGAAGCTATTGCGCAAACGGACGCCTTGTTCGTGCCGTCGATTATTATTTACGAGGTTTTCAAGAAATTATTGCTGGAGACCGACGAGGATAAGGCCTTGTTTGCGGCGGCGCATATGAAGCAGGGGCGGGTGCTGCCTCTGGATACGGAACTGGCTTTGCTGGCCGCTAAACTCGGCAGAAAATATCAGCTGCCCTTGGCCGGCAGTATTATTTACGCTTCCGCTCAAAAATATAATTGTGTCTTGTGGACGCAGGACGCGCATTTTAAAGGTTTGGCGCAAGTGCGTTATATAACGGCGGAAACCAAATTACCGCTTTTCAAACGCGCCGCGCGAAATTCAACATCCCGCCGGCGCTGAGAATTTCTTTGTCTCTGGCCGACAGGTCATAATTTAGCGCTATTTTCTGACCATTGCTTTCGGCGGTAAGGTTTTTATTTTCTTTTAATGCGGCGCTAATGTTAGCGATTTTTAATTCCGCGCCCTGTGTCAGCCGGGCGTAATCCGCCGGATTGGCAAAAGTCAACGGCAAAATGCCGAAATTAATGAGATTGGCTTTGTGAATGCGGGCGAAAGATTTAGCGATGACTGCCTTGACGCCTAGATACATCGGCGCCAGCGCGGCGTGCTCGCGTGAAGAGCCCTGGCCGTAATTCTCACCGCCGACGATGAAGCCGCCTTTTTTCTCCAGCGCGCGTGCGGCAAAATCCGGATCGAGGTCGGCAAAAACAAAATTGGCGATGGCCGGCACATTGCTGCGCAAAGGCAGGATTTTGCTGCCGGCCGGCATGATGTCGTCGGTCGTGATATTATCGCCGGTTTGCAACAGGACTTCACCGGTCAGGTCTGCAGTCAGCGGTCCGCGTTTGGGACAGGGTTTGATGTTTGGCCCGCGGATAATCTCCGTGCGGGGATTGGGTTCCAGCGCCATACTGTCGTCGATTTTAAATTGTTGCGGCGGCGTGAAATGCAGGGGCGGTATCTTCAGCGTCCGCGGGTCGGTCAGCCGGCCGGTCAGCGCGGTCGCGGCGGCGGTTTCCGGCGAGACGAGATAAATGCCGGCGTCTTTAGTGCCGGAGCGTCCCTGAAAATTGCGGTTATTCGTGCGCACGGACACGCCACCGCTGTTGGGCGCCTGACCCATGCCGATGCAGAAGCCGCAGGCGGACTCCAGTATCCTTGCTCCGGCGGCAATGATGTCAGCCAGCGCGCCGTTTTGCGCGATCATTTCCAATACTTGTTTAGAGCCGGGCGCCACGCCGAGAGAAATACCCGCGGCGATTTTCCGGCCCCGGAGCATGTGCGCGACAGTCATTAAATCTTTGTACGAGGAATTGGTGCAGGAGCCGATCAGCGCCTGGTCAACTTTTAAGTCTGCCAGTTCCGCGACTTTTTTCACGATGTCGGGCATGTGCGGACAGGCGGCCAGCGGTTCCAGCGCGGACAGGTCGATGTTTATTTCTGCGTCGTAAACCGCGTCCGGATCAGCCAGGATTTCCTGCCAGTCTGCGGCTCTGTTTTGCGCGGCGAGAAATTCTCTGGTCACAGTGTCCGACGGAAACACGCTGGTGGTCGCGCCCAGCTCCGCGCCCATATTGGCAATAGTTGCTCTCTCCGGCACGGACAGTGTTTTCACGCCTGCGCCGTCGTACTCAATTATTTTACCCGCGCCGCCTTTGACGGTCAGCCGCCGCAGGATTTCTAAAATAATATCTTTGGCCGCGACAAAAGGCGGCAGCTGGCCGGTTAGATGCACTTTGACAATTTGGGGCATAGTTAGGTAAAAAGGCTGTCCGGCCATGGCGCAGGCCACATCCAGCCCGCCCGCTCCGATGGCGATCTGGCCGAGGCCGCCGCCCGTCGGCGTGTGTGAATCCGAACCGAGCAGCGTGGTCCCGGGCTTGCCAAAACGCTCCAGATGCACCTGATGACAGATGCCGTTGCCCGGCCGCGAAAATTTAACGCCGTATTTGGCCGCGACGGTCTGCAGGTAGCGGTGATCGTCCATGTTCATGAAGTCGTTTTGTAAAGTGTTGTGATCGACATAGCTGACGGACAGGTCGGTTTTGACCTGCGGGATTTCCATAGCCTCAAACTGCAGATAGGCCATGGTGCCGGTCGCGTCCTGCGTGAGCGTCTGGTCGATGCGGATGGCGACAGGCGCGCCGCGCCGCAATTCGCCTGCCGTGAGATGTTGGGCGATTATTTTTTCCGCGACGGTCAAGCCCATGCGCGGCCTCGGCAAAATTTCATGGGCGTAATTGTATAATAGTTTTGCTATAATATACACATGCGCAGTCTGGCCAACGTTATCCAAAAACTAATCGACAAGAATACTTTTCCGCAAAAAGACGCGGCGGAGATTATGGAATATATTCTCTCCGGCAAATGTTCCGACGCCGAACTGGGCGCGTTCTTGATCGCCATGCGTTTGAAAGGCGAGGATCTGACCGAACTGCTGGGTTTCACGCAGGCTGTCCACCGGCAAGCGGTCAGGGTCAGGGCGCCGTCCGCCAAACTGATCGACACCTGCGGCACCGGCGGCGGCCTGCAGGACACTTTTAATATTTCCACGCTGGCGGCTTTTGTGGCGGCGGCGGCCGGCGCGCGGGTGGCCAAGCAAGTTTATGCCGATCCGGGCTGCGGCTGCAGTTCGCGGCAGGTGCTGGCCAGACTCGGTATCAATATAGAAATGGCGCCGGAGAAAATTCTCAAACTGCTGGCCAAAACTGGACTGACTTTTTTGTACCTGCCGCTTTTTCACCCGCGCTTGGAGCAATTGACGCGCGTCAGCGGACAGATCGGCGTGCTCAATCTGACGAACACACTTTTTCCGCTGATCAATCCACTGCGTTTGCAGGGACAGAGCATCGGCGTTTTCAACGAGCCAATGACCACACTGCTGGCCAGCGTCGTGCGGGCGCAGGGCGTCAAGCGCGCTTTTGTTTTTCACGGTGTGGAGGGACTTGATGAAATTTCGATCGCCGCCAGCACGCGCATCTCTGAATTGCATAGCGGCCTGATCAGCACTTATATTTTTACGCCGGAGCGTTTTGGTCTGCAGTCGGCCTCGATTTCCACTCTGCATTGTGACAGCGCGGCGAACAGCGCGCAAATCTGCAAAGTCATTTTGACCGGACGCGAGGATTCGCCGCGCGCGGATGTTGTCGCTTTGAACGCCGCCGCCGCGCTGGTGGCCGCCGGTCTGGCCAAAGATTTCCAGTCCGGTTTTCAAAAAGCTAAGGAAACCCTGCACAAGGGGCTGGCCTGCAAAAAACTGGAAGAAGTCGCCGCGGTTGCTCAATCTTTAACAAAAAAACAGAAAAAAGTGGCGCATCTGCTCAAAAATAAACGCAAATCCCGCTAATAAGCGTCAAAAACCTGGCATAAAACCTGTAAGTATTGTCTTGAATCGGCAATGGGGGGATTTTCTTGAATAAAGCGGAAGCGCAAATGCGCATTAAACTAAATATTAACCGGTTGTTCGACGGCGGCAAATTGCTGGTGACGCGTGATGATTATGCGGATAATGCAAATTACGCGTACGTGGAAAGCAATGAAAAATTTTACAAATTGGCCGGGCTGATTCGTTAGTTAAAAGAAAAGGGGTTAATGGTTATGCGGAAGATTGCTGATAATGAAAATTACAAAAAGACCAAAGCCAAAGAACTGCCGCGCACTTTGCAGGACGACAATGGCTTTGTGCGCATCGACCCGCGCTATCTGGCTGGCGCCTGAACTTTCGAAATCGAGCAAATCTCTTGGCTCAATATCTAAACCTAGTGGCTTAAAATATTATCACCCTGACCGTAGCCGAGCTGCACGGCGTGCGGCGCGCTAAGCGTTTTTTCCTGCGTTGACCAGCGGTATTGATATTTCAAGAAATTACCGGAGTAGGTCTTGCCGCCGACAGTTGCGGTATAGACGGTTTTGCCGGTTTTGGCGCCGTATTCCTGGCCGTTGACGACAATGCCGCGCTGGGGAGCGTAGGCGCGCATTTCCAATCCGGCCGCGCTGTCGGCATGAGTCAACAGCGAGTCTATGCCGAAGATCAGCTGATCGTTTTCCGTGCCGAGATAGATTTTAGTATTCGCGCTCAGGACCGCCGCAACAATAATAATGAACAGCAAAATCTTTTTTTTCATAGCCGCACTTCCTATTTATATCCTACATAAATAAATCGTAATTTAGCCGGAATAGTTGCAATTTTTTATTTACTTGTTGCTGAAACGGTCATTTCTAGCTCCGCATAATATTAAGAAAATTCGATGCATTTTAAGGATTGTCTTGATCGATAAGTTACTCGAAAGAAATCAAGAAACAATTTTGGGAGAGTGCGGCTATGTCTATCCACCTGCCGCAAGAAGCGCTTGACCAGCACAGACAACTTCGACAATTGCAGCGATCTGCCGTTGGCGTTGCTCCGGAGCGATCCGGCAGTAATGTTGAAACAAACGCCGCTGGCAGTAAACCAGATATCTGGACTAAAAACGATGCATTGGCTTCACCAGAAATTAAGGCAACCGGTAAAACTAGAGAGGAGTTCCATAAGCTTATGGATTATGTGCGGCCGCAATTTGAAATTGTCCAGATTGCCGATAAAACTGAAACGCCGCCCGCGCCAGACTATATCAAGCAGAGCGGAGAGGAACGGACTTGGGATACTCTCATGTGGCGTCTAAAAGAAGCGGCCGATTATTCCGCTAAGAGCGGTGGTATTCAAACCTATATGGTACAAAACATTGAGTATTCAATAGGGGCTTTATTCCGCACTGTCCGCGGAGCAAACACCCAGCAATTAGAAGAGGATTTGTTAAAAGCAATCAAGCCGTTTTTTCAATCTGACAATGGTTATATCAAGGCGCCCGGCCAAACTCAGCTGGAAAATCTAATTAGAGACTTATGTTCTGGCAAGCTGACCTATGGAGAGCAATTTCGTAGAGGAGAAACACCTACAGCCATGAATGAACGCTATACGGCGGATCAGGCCGCGCAACAGGCCGCCCGTCTGGCGGTGGCGCAGGAGGCAAGGCAAAGTCCAACACCGACAATAGTACTGGAGATGCCACAAACATCAGAGGACAAAGGGCGGGTTATTACAGAAACACCAACTCCTGCGTTTTACGACAAACCTAAAAACATAGATCAACTGGCGCATAATATAGCGCTGTATTGCCGCGCAAATAATCCGCCGGAGAAAGAGGCTGTTGTCAAGATGCTGCGGGATTTTCTCGGCCCCGTGCCGGAAACAAATAAACATACCCTATATTGCAATACTGTCAACACCATAGCGCACGCGGCTCTACACAGCCTGTTTCATCCTGAATATGCCGGTTCTCACCCGGGAATTTCCAGCAGAAATCTGTCCACCGAACAAAAAGCCTTGATCGCCGATGTATTCAGGGAATCTTTAACAGAGATCACTCAAAATATAGACCCGCGATTCAATACTTTGCGCCTGGATGGCGCATTCAGGTCGCTCGATAGATACATCTACTGACGCGGACGGTAATACTGCAGCCATTTCGCGGTAAGCGGATCGTCGTTAAAATAGCGTTCCAGCAAGTCAAGCATCCTGCGCAGCTCCTGCCGGTTCTGGATAGCATCGTAACTTTCTATTAATGCCGAAAGAATATACTGCAAATCCTTTTTATTTTCCGGACTGTTGCCGGCCATTATTCTGTCAGGAGGCAGATTATCCAGCACAAATTTTCCGTGGGCAATGATCTCCTGGTAGGGCGGGTCTGCACTGTCGATATAAGCCGCTATTAAATTTCTTTGTATGGACAGATCATACTTGTCGTACTGGACAGATTTTTGCATGGATGCTATATCGATCTGTCCGCTTTTTTTGTACTGGCCAAGATAATAGGTTGCGATCGACCGTAAAGGATTCAAAATTTCCCATCCCATCCTAGGCGGAGGATAATATTTGCTGACACCGAAATAATCATGTATCGCGCCAGATTCTATTCTAACCGACCCGTGATATACGCCTTCAGCTAGAGTTGATTCTACTGTAACAGATCTTTTTTGCAAAAAAGAGTAGAACAAGAACTGAAAATCCGCCGCTTCGGCGCAGTACATAGAGCGGTAACGCAAAGCCTCCGGCAGCGTGTAATACCCGGTCTTGAACGGCT
>JAITIE010000031.1 GCA_031279615.1 Candidatus Margulisiibacteriota bacterium
CGGTACACTCTGTCCATCGCCTGCTGTTCCACGGCGGGATTCCACCACGGGTCATAAATAATCACGTAATTGGCCGAAGTCAGGTTGATGCCCACGCCGCCGGCCTTGAGCGAGCACAAAAAAAGCGGAGTCTGCGTGTCGGCGTTAAAATTATCGATCAACTGCTGGCGGTCTTTGGTCGCGCCGTCGAGGTAGGCGTAGCGTATCTTTTCCCCGTCAAGATATTTGCGCATAATCGAGAGCATTTCCACGAACTGCGAAAAGACGATCACTTTGCTGCCGTTCGCCAGTATCTCCGCGGTCAGCTCTTTAAATTGATTGAATTTAGCCGACTCGACGATCAGCCGTTCGTCCTTGACCAGCGCGGGGTGGCAGCAAACCTGCCGCAACTTGAGCAGACCGGCCAAAATATTGAGTTGCATTTTATTAATGTCCGTGGCGCGCAGTGCGGACAACAATTCTTTTTTCTGCGCCTGCAAAACTTTGAGATACAAGGCTTCCTGCTCCGGCAGCAACTCACAAAAAGAATCGATCTCGTTTTTCGGCGGCAGCTCGGTCAGCACCTCGGCTTTGGCGCGGCGCAAAATGAAAGGGTGGATTTTTTTGCGGACGCGCTCCGGCTCGCCGCTGTACAGCGCCCGAAAAAAATTCAGCGAGGACAAAAAACCAGGCATGAGAAAATCAAAAATCGACCATAATTCGGCCAGACTATTCTCAATCGGTGTGCCGGTCAGCGCCAGGCGCCAGCGCGTCTGCAGGCATTTGACCGCTTTGGCAATGCCGGTCTTGGGATTTTTGATGTACTGCGCTTCATCGAGCACGAGATAATCAAACTGCTGGCCGGAATAATGCGCCAGATCGTTGCGCAACAGCGCGTAAGAAGTAATCACAATATCATGGCTGGCGGCTTCTTTGACTTTCAAAATCCGGTCGCGGCTGCCGGACAAAACCAGCACTTTTAAGTCCGGCGTAAATTTATTGATCTCGGCCACCCAGTTGTAAACCACGGAAGTCGGCGCGACGATCAGCGCGGGGCGCTCCAGCCGACCGGCTTGTTTCAGGCCGGCCAAAAGCAACAGCACCTGCAAGGTTTTACCCAAACCCATGTCGTCGGCCAAAACGCCGTGAAAATTATGCCGGTGTAGAAAATGCAGCCAGTTAAAGCCGTGCAGTTGATAAGGCCGCGGCTGTCCCTGCACGCCGTCCGGCAACGGCGCGGCGGCAATGCCGGAAAAATTTTCCAGATCGGCCAGCAGCTCCTGCAGTGAAGTGTCAACCTGCGCGCTCATCTGCTCGCGCACCCCGGAATACAAATAATACAGGTCGTATTTGCGCACCTGATATTTGTCGCCCGCAACTTTTTTACTGCGGCCCTCAAGATAACTCTGCAAATAAGCAAATTCTCGCTGCGGCACCTTAATCAGCGAGCCGTCATTCAAGCGCACATATTCCTTGTTGTCCGCGATCAGCTCCTGGATCTGCGCGTGCGTAAAAACATTGTCCTTGACTTTGTACAGCGGCGTGAAATCAAACCAATCAATGCCGGAAGACTGCGTGAAAGTCAAGCCGACATTAAAAGTCTGGTCGGTGTAAACGAATTGCTCCAAACGCTCGCCGAGAACTTGCAAGCCGATATTTTTACGCAGATTGGGAAACTCATAAGTCATAAAATCCACAAAGTAATCATGCTCGATAAAAAAACGATTTTGTCTGGCTGTGAAATGCAGGTCGCTCAAGTAAACATTCAGCCAGTCTTCGCTTTTTTTGTCGCGGCGCAGATAATAAACCTGTCCCCCGCTCCGCACTTCGTAAAAATCCGAGTCGTTGTCCGTGCGGTACTCCGCCCGCACCGGCAGGCCATAATCATAGGACAATTTAATTTCCAGAATTTCCCCGGTCTCTTTGACAATTTCCAGCGCTGGCGCCGGTGGACCGGTCAGCACAGAATTTTTAAGCGCGCGCAGAGAGTCCGGCAATTCGATAGGCAGTCCGCGTTCGGCCAGAATCGGCAGGCAGTCCGCGCTGAACTGCAAGGCCTCGGCCCGGCTTAAATAAATCGCTCCGCCGGTCAAATATTTATCCAACATTCCGGCGATAAAATGATCGAGCTGATAAATTGTGTTCTCAAAAAGCAACACCCGATTTTTCTCTCCGAGCAATTTGACGTTGTCCGCGCGCAAAATTTCCGCGCCGCTCTGCACTAGAAACTCATAACGGCCTTTTTTCTCGCGGAACACGCCGCGCAACTCTGGCCCGGTCGAGCAGAAATTTAAATCCGTGCCGCGGATTTGCCGGCGGTCAAGCTTGGCCAATAAATAACACAGGCGCGCCAGCAGTTTTTGATTGACGTAAAAACAGCCGCTGGAAACCGGCACGCCAGCCAGAAAACTGATAAAAATTTTTTCCGCGCGTGGCAGGCGGCCTTTGGGCACGTCGCGCAAAAAACGGAAGCTCGTGTCGGACAGATCAACCACAATCCGGCAATTATTATCCGACAGGTTTAGCGCGTAACGCAGACGCAGCCATGGTTTTTCCGGCGGCAGCCTGACCTCGCCCGGCAGCAGTTCATGCAAATAAAACAGGGCTTTTTCTTCATATTCCTTGCCGACCAGATAACGGCCGTCTTTTTGCGGACACATTAGCAAAATATTCAGCAGCAACTGTTCGGGCAAAGAAATCCGCTCGCGCGGCACGTCGCGGACATTTTCCACGTCCTCCGGATCGTAACGCAGCTCGACGCTCAAAGGCTCAAACCGCAGGTCATAGGTAAAAAAAATGTTAGGTTTGACGCGCGTCAGCTCTCGAAAAAAATCAAGCATTGGCCAGCCTTAAATTTAAGATAAAGGTAAATTATAACACCTGCGCGCTGGTTACGGGAATATTTGAAATCAACACGCTAATAAAAACCGACACCTTTTCAACTGTCTGCCTGAAGAGGATTCCGAAAATAAGCGGACAAAACTAAAAAGAAACTTTAATCAATTCATTAGCCAGCCAGGAGCCGTCGTCGACTTTTTGGTAAAAACGCACGAAATGGTGCGGCGCGGCCACCGTGTAATACAGATAGTATTTGTCCGGCGCAAACAAGCCCAGCAAGCCGTCGACGGCTAACTCCAGCTTGTAACACTCAAACTCTCCAGCCGGAACTTTTATTTTTTCCCGCCCCTGATACACCGCGCGCAACGGCAGCACATTGCCGTACTCGAACATGTAAACGTTCAGCGCCACCTTGTCTTTTTGCTCAAAAGGGAAGCCGCTCAAAGAAATTAAAAAAGCATAGCGCGAGTAAACATTGCCCGGATTTTTGGCGGTCAGATTTATTTTCTTATCCCTGTGAAAAAATTTCACCGTGCCGTCCGGCTGGGCGGTCAAAGACTCAATTAATTCGCTGCGTTCATTGTATCTTTTTTCCTCAACCGTCGTAAAGTCCGCTTGATTGAGCAACGCCGTGTTGCGAAAATATTTTCCTTCGACAGACTCCAGCTGATAATATTTCTGCCCCTGCTTGGTGACGATTTGCGCCGAAATATTGGCCGTCACAAAACCAACTTCTTTATTAATGTAATCTTTCACCACATATTGAATGTGTTCAGGATAACCGTTGTTATGCAACGGCGGCAAAGGCGCTTCCGCAACAGCGCCATAGATTAGCAATAAAAGTAAAAACCAAATTTTCCGCATGATGCTATTCTCCCCCAAAAATTCTGGAGCCTATTCTTACCATATTCGCGCCTTCCTGCACAGCGACCGGATAATCGCCGGACATGCCCAGACTTAAAAATTCCAAACCATAGGACGCGGCATAGCGGTCAAATAATTCTTTCATCGCTTTAAAATACGGTCTGGTTTGTTCCTTGTCCGGCAGGTCAGGCGCCAGAGCCATGAGACCCAGCAGCCGGATATTTTTCAGCTCCTTACAATATACCAGCAGTTTTTCCAAAAGTTCCGGCGCGATTCCGGATTTTTGCGGCTCGCGGCCAATATTGACCTGCGCTAAAATTTTCTGAACTTTGTTTATTTTCGCCGCTTCTTTATTTATGGCTTCCGCGATTTTCTCCGAGTCCACGCTCTGAATGACCTCAAAAACCCGCACGGCCTGCTTCGCTTTATTCGTCTGCAAATGACCGAGCATGTGCCATTGCACGGGATATTGTTTGTATTGCTCCGCTTTCTGCGCGGCGGACTGCACTTTGTTTTCGCCCAGGACAAAATGTCCGGCGTCCAGCAATTCCCGCACCTGCTCCGGCGCGGCGTATTTGGTCACAGCGACAAGCTGGACAGAGCCGAGTTCGGTCAAAATTTTTTGTAGATTAGTTTTAACTGACATTTGTTTAATTTTTACCTTTACAGCCTGTTCCCTGAAAACATAAATTTTTTCAATAATTTATTTTTCTTTTTGTAAATCTGCTTTGATCTGCTGTATGGTATCCAGCAGCGGCGGAACATCATTACGCAAAATCAGAAAAACTCTCTCAGCATCCACGTCAAAATAATGATGCGCAATAACATCGCGCGTCCTCATAATATCTTTCCAGGGCACAGCAGGATATTTTGGCAGCAATTCGCCGCCAGTGCGTTTATCCAGGTTTTTAACAGCCTCGCCAATCGCCAAAAGGTTCATATAAACTCCGTCCAAAAGCAAAACACCCGCGGGCGTACGCAGGAAATCATCAGCTGAAGCATAATTTTGGGTTTGTTCAACAATCAGAGATAAAGAATTTTCTATATTATCCAGCAATTCAATAATCATTTGCTTATCACGCATATAATACTTCCCGCTCTATTCTCTGGATGAAATGTGGTTTTAGATTTTTATGTTTGCGCACAACATCGACCGGAACATCAAAAAGATTTTCCAGCTCTTCCAAAAATCTAACATTTTGCGAAAGCGTTAAAGCCGGACCCTCATAGTAGATATCCAGGTCAGAATTATCGGTTTGCTCTCCGCGCGCTACCGAACCAAAAATACCAATACGCCTGATATTATATTCAGCCGCGTGCCGACACTTAAATTCCCGCAAAAGCTGCAAATATTGCGCTGTATTACTCATCATTCAATAATACAGCTTCTCCGTATCAGCCGCAACGCCCATATTTAATTACGGCGACAAGCTGGACAGAGCCGAGTTTCTGCAGAATGTTTTGCAGATTATTTTTAACCAGCATAGATTTAATTTAACATTTTAAATGTTATAATCCAACCAAATTATGGATAAAATCAACACGGATTTTCTGGCCAGATGTTTAGGCGCTCTAGAGCGTTCTTACACTTTGCTCGTTCAAGCCCCCAAGGATTCGGTCGACTACGAAATGTACCGCAACTCGCTGGTCAAAAGTTTTGAAATGACGCTGGAGCAAAGCGGCAAACTGCTGCGCAAAAAACTCACGCCCTATCTAGCCAGTAAAAAAATGGCCGACGCGCTGACTTTTAAGGATTTGTTCCGGCAGGCCGGACTGCACGGTCTGCTGGATGCGGACGCCATTGTCCGCTGGCTTAATTACCGGGACAATCGCAACGACACGGCGCATGATTACGGTCAAAATTTTGCCGAACAAACGCTGGCTTTGCTGCCGGATTTCATGCGCGATGCCCGGCAGCTTAAAGATATTCTGGAAAATGGCTGAATTATTTCTCCCGCCGGAAACGTTAAAAGAAATCCAAACCATAATCAAGACGCGTTACCCGCGCGCCGTGGTCTGGGCTTACGGCAGCAGAATAGACGGCACGGCGCAGGAAAACAGCGACATCGATCTGGTCGTCAAGGATTTCGGGCAGCCTGACGGCAGTATTCTGCGGCTCCGCGCCGACCTAAACGCCAGCCACGTGCCTTTCTTAATCGACCTGCTGGAATTCCGCAGTCTGCCGGAAAGTTTTCAGCAGGAAATTTTAAAAAATTACGTTGTGGTTTTAGACAGCCAAAACGCGGCTTAATATTTGCGCTGACTTGACATTCTTAATTATTATGTACATAATAATTATATGTTGTTTGACCTGTTTAACAAGTTTGAATGGGATGAAACAAAAAACAATATTAACCGAACTAAACATGGCTTAGATTTTAATTATGCAAAAAATGTTTTTTATGATGACTACCGCATAGAATTTATTGACGCCAGAAAAGAATACGGAGAAAAAAGATTACAAACGATTGGAGACACCGGACAACATATTTTATTTGTTGTTTACACAAAGCGCGGCAGAAAATACAGGCTTATTTCGGCAAGGATTGCTAATAAGCAAGAAAAGGAATCTTATTATGATTAGAATTAAGGATATTCTGAGAAAAAAAGGCGTTACTGCTGAAATGCTCGTTCTGGCCAATGAGGCGGCAAAGCATAAGCCGGATGATCAGGACCCCGAGTGCCTCACTCCAACAATGGAAATGTGGGGGAAAGCAACTCGCAGAGGCAGACCATTGAAAGAGAATCGCAAGCGAGATGTGCACATAATGTTCGATGCTGATGTCCTTAATCACTTGCGTTCTACCGGCAGGGGATGGCAAACCAGAGTAAGCAATTACATTCGCACCGCTGTGCATAAAGGCGCTTTGTAAACGCCTAATATTTGCGCACCACCTGCACCGCCGCGTTCAGTTTGGCCAGGACTTCTTTTTTGACGAATGCCGGCAGTTCAGGTTTGTTATAAAAATGCTTGGATGGTTTTTCCAAGAAAAGTTGATAAGGTTTGATTTGCAAAGCCTTAGCTATTTTATCAATCATTTCCGCGGAAGGAAAATGCAAACCGATTTCGATGCGACCAATATAACTGGTAGAAGTGTCACAAAGTTCGGCAAGCTTCATTTGAGAAAGTCCAGCATTTCTTCTTAATATTCTCAGGTTATTAGTAAATGTTTTTTTCAATGCCATTGTTATTCTTATATATTAGTAGGTAATAACTTGACAATTCAGTACTTAGGTATCATAATAATATTACTTTATAGGTAATATTATAAATAACATTATTACCTCTTAATACTTTAAAGGGGGAGATTTATATGACCAGAATACTACACGCCAAAGTGGAAACCGGCCAGCCGCTGCTGGCCACGGATATCACCAACCTGACTTTTTTTCCGGTGGGGACTATCCTCATGATGGATGGGAGCTGGGAGAACGGGCG
>JAITIE010000065.1 GCA_031279615.1 Candidatus Margulisiibacteriota bacterium
GCGGTGATAATGCCCACCGGCAAAACAATTTCTGGCAGGATGGTCCGCGCGGCCAGATCGCTCAGAGCCAAAAAGACTGCGCCGCCCAAAAGCGTTAGAAAAATATTTAAACCCAGCCGCTCACCAAAAAGCATTTTGACAATATGCGGAATAATCAGGCCGACAAAACCAATAATGCCGACCGAGGCCACAATGACGGCAGTCAGCGCGGAGACCAGCAAAAGCAAAAAAGTTTTCAGACGGTTCACTTCCACGCCGAGCGATTCGGCCTGTTCATCGCCCACGCTCAAAAGCTCAATCTTGCCACTTTGCCAGCCGGCAAAAAGCGCCGTCAGCAATAAAACCACACCGCTGAGCAAAGCCTGCGGCCAGACACTGGTGCCCAAATCGCCCATCAGCCAGAACATCAGCGAGTTTACTTTATCGCCGGCAAAAAACACTGAGAGCATAATCAGCGCGCCGCAAAAGGCGTTGAGCATCACGCCGGAGAGGATCAGGCCGTGGTTATCAAGTTTGCCTTGCTTCCTGGCCAAAAGATAAACCAGCGTCAGCGCCAGCAGCGCGCCGAGCACGGCGGTAAAAAACGGCGGACAGTTAAAGAGCAGTCCGCCGAGCGCGCCGACCGCCGCGCCGGAAGACACGCCCAGCAGGTACGGCTCGGCCAGCGGATTGGAAAGCATCGTCTGATAAAGCAGACCGCTCAGAGCCAAACCGGCGCCGACCAGCAAAGCCATGACCAAACGCAGCAAACGATAATCGCGCAGGGCGGCGGCGCGGCGGTCGGCGGACCAGCCGCCGGAAACATTGGCCAGCAAATTCCGCATCTCGCCGCGCGCCTGCAGCAATCTCGGCGAGAGGCGCAGATAAACATCCGTGTCCGGCTCCACAACCGGCTGGCCGCCGGTCAAAGTCCAGGGCCGGCCGCTCAAATTAATAATAATATCCGCCTGGTACAACTGCTCCGGACTTATTTCCGGATAACGCGCGGTGCGGGCAATAATATTCTGGCAGCCGAGGCTGGCGAAATAATCCGCTAAAAAAGTATCCCGTCCGGCGACGATTGGCGGATTTTGCCAAACAACAATAGCCGCCTTTTTATCGAGCGCGGGATATTTTTTCTGCCAGAGTTTATTTAGATTTTTTATTTTCTCTGCCGCGGCCAAATTCAAGTCGGCGTTCAGACGCCGCAGTTCCGCAAAATAATTGCGCAAAGAAGAGAAATCATATTCCCGATAGTCGATGCGCAAATCGCGTAGTTTATTTTTGAAACGCGGATCGGCCGAGGATTCCAGCAACACTACCGCCGGCTGCAGCTCGATAATTTTTTCCAGATCGGGATACGTGTATTTGCCGACTTTGGGTTTGTTTTTTACCGCGGCGGGATAATCGCAGTCATTGGTCACCGCCACCAATTTATCCAAGCCGCCGAAATAGGCCGCCGTCTCCGTGATGTTCGGGGCCAGCGAAATAAAACGGGACGCGGTCAGTTTTTCCGCGGACATTGCGGCGCTTGAAATGTCCGCTAAGGCCCAGCTACAGAGTAATAATATTAACCAGTATAATCGGCCGCCGCCGCAGTTTTTCATAAATAAACTTCTCCGCTTCTTTTTTTAATTTTTGTTCTTTGTCGCGCGTGCCGCCTTTCGCGCCGCGCCAGACCTGCGCGAGATGCTCCCGCCAGAGCGGCAAAAACTGCTCCTGCTCTTTGCGGTACATCAAACCAAAGCCTGTGATGACCGGCTCTTGAACCAAATT
The DNA here is from genome assembly GCA_031279615.1 of Candidatus Margulisiibacteriota bacterium. Lineage (GTDB taxonomy): Bacteria > Margulisbacteria > Termititenacia > Termititenacales > Termititenacaceae > Termititenax. The sequence goes on from JAITIE010000065.1 coordinate 1,756, forward strand.
ATCTTTGTCCAGCACGCAGGAAATCACCGCGATGCCGCCGCGCGACAATAAATGCCTTTCCTGAAAAACCGCCTCGCGCGGATCAGCGCCGAAATTGCCGTCCAGCAGCACCGGCTCAGCGTAAACATGACCGGCAATCCTGGCAAAATTTTTGCCGACCTCCAGCTGAGCGCCGTTTTGCAGGATAAAACAATTTTGCCGCCGCACGCCGACTTTTTGCGCCAGCAAAGCGTTGCTGTAAAGATGTTTGTATTCACCGTGCACCGGCGCGTAAAATTTCGGTTTGACCGCTTTGATCATCTCTTTGATTTCTTCGGCGCAGGCATGGCCGGAAGCGTGAATTTCGTTGACCTGATCGTAAAACAAACGGACGCCGATGCGGTACAGATTGTTGATCGTGTCATTGATGTCTTTTTCATTGCCCGGAATCGGCGAGGCGGAAATAATAATCGTGTCTTCTTTTTTCAACCGCATCTTGTCATAACGGCGGCCAGCCATTTGCGTCAGCGCCGACATGCGTTCGCCCTGCGAGCCGGTGGTCAGGACGACAACCTTATGGTCCGGCAAAGAGCGCGTCTGCTCAAGACTGCACACCGCGTTTTCCGGACAGGTGATAAAACCGGCGTCTCTGGCGATGCGAAAATTGTTTTCCATATTGCGCCCGAGTATCGCCACGCGCCGTCCGTATTTTTGCGCGACATTGATGACTTGCTGCATGCGCAGAATATTGGACGAAAAACTGGCGACAATGATCCGGCCAGTTGTTTTTTGAAAAAGCTTGTCAAAAGTTTTGCCCACGTCATTTTCAGAAATAGTCCAGCCTTCCTGATCGGCGTTGGTGCTGTCACTCAGCAGCAAATCCACATCATTCAATTTACGCAGGCGCGCTAGGTCGGTCAGTTTGCCGTCGAGCGGTTTGGCGTCCAGCTTGAAATCGCCGGTGTGCACGATGCGCGCGTCCGGCGTGTCGATAATGAGGCCGACGCCTTCCGGTATAGAATGGCAGACATCAAACGGCTCAATTTTGAGCTCGCCAAATTCATAAACCTGCCCCGCCTTGATCTCGCGCGCCAGCAAGTCTTTTTTCTGCGCGCCGGAAAATTTACTGTCGGCAAAGGCCAGCGTCAGCCCCGTGCCGTACAGCGGAAAATTGAATTCACGGTAGAGATAACCCAGCGCGCCAACATGATCTTCATGGCCGTGCGTTAAAAAAACCGCCTGAATTTTGGGCTTGATTTTGCGGATGTACTCGAAACTCGGGATCACCATATTGACGCCGTACATCTCGTCGTCGGGGAAAGCCATGCCGCAGTCGATAATCACCGC
>JAITIE010000070.1 GCA_031279615.1 Candidatus Margulisiibacteriota bacterium
CCGTAATTTTTAGTCCAGACGCGCTCGTCGATGACCGTGATGATGCCGCGGTCTTTTTTACTGCGGATCAGCCGCCCGACGCCCTGTTTAAATCTAATGACCGCCTGCGGCAGAGAAAATTCAAAAAAAGGTTTGCCGCCGCGTTCCGCAATCGCCGCGCCGCGCGCCGCGGTCACCGGCTCGGTCGGCACGGCAAAAGGCAGACGGAAAATCGCCACGACAGACAGCGCGTCACCTTGAATATCCACGCCTTCCCAGAAAGAACTCGTGCCAAAAAGCACCGTGCGTTTATTGCCGCGCAGACGGTTGAGCAGCGCGCGGCGCGAGCCGTGTGTTTTTTGACAATAAGCCTGTATGCCCAGATCATCCGCCAGTGTTTTAAAATACCTGAACACCTGCTCCATCGAGCGGTAGCTGGTAAACAGCGCCAGCATGCGCCCCTCGGTGATTTCCGCCAGCTGTGTCAGATATTCCGCCGCGCGCAATTGATGCTCTTTTTCATTAAGCGCCGCGGACCCCGGCTCGGCCGCGCGCACATCGCGCACTGGCAACCCGTCCATAGTCAATTCCGGCTGCGCGTCTTTTCTCTCCGCGCCGCCCAGATCGTCCGGCAGCAGACAGAGCATTTTTTCCTGATAATCAAACGGCGAGCCAAGCTGTTTGCGGCGCAGCCGGTCTGTGGCCAAAGCAAAACCAAAGCGTCCGGCAAAATAATCAAAAGAACCGTTGATCGTCAGCGTGGCGGAAACCATGATGACGGAATCCTTCTGCGTGAATAAATGCTCCTGCAGCAGCGCGCCGACATCGATAGGCGCGGCTTTTAGCAAGATATTGTAAGGAGCCTTGCCGCCCTGCAGGGCCAGCCACGACACGTGATTATCCGCGCCGGCGGCGACGGTCTCGATTTTCTGCCATAATTCCTGCAAAGAACTCCTGGCGCTGCGCAGCGGCTGGGCATCCGCATCCTCGGGCAATTCCTCAAGATACTCGTCGACAGCTTTTTGCATTTTACGCAGATGTTTGGCCGTCTCCAGCCGCAGCATTTCCAGCGCTGACCAGAGCGTTTGCCGTTTTTGCAGCTCGCTAATCCGCAGCGCGCGCTCCTCGCCCTGCCCGGCATATTCCCGCACGACGCGCGCCAATTCCTCAAAATACATACGCAGATTTTCCCGAAACTTTCCCGCCAGAGCCAAAAATTCCGGCCGGCGCACCTGCTGCTCCAGTCGCTTTATTTCGTCGGCGCAAAAACCATAGCCGACTTCCAGCGACCAGCTGTCCGTCGCCGCATCCTCCAAAGTATGCGCTTCGTCAAAAATAATCTGCCGGTGTTTCGGCAGGAGCTGCCCGCCGCCCAGCAGATCGGAAAAAACCAGCGCGTGATTGACCACGATCAAATCGGCAAACCTGGCCTGCCGCCGCGCGTGTTGCAAAAAACATTTGGCTTTGTCCGGACAGGCGTCACCCAGGCAGGTCAAACCTTCCGAACAAATTTGATAATGATATTTACGTTCAATACTGGTGTGCAGTTCGGAGAGATCGCCCTGCGCGGTGGACACCAGCCAGGAAAATAACGGCAAAAGTCCGGCAATGTCTTTATTTTTACCGAGAAGCATCTGCCGCGCCAGTTCCTCAAAACGCCGCAGACAAACATAATTTTGCCGGCCTTTGAGCACCATGATCTGAAATTGGTCATCCGGAAAAAGTTTGAGCACCGCCGGAATGTCTTTTTCGACCAGCTGGTCCTGAAGCGTTTTGGTGCGCGTGGAAACCACCAGCGGGCCGCCGTTTTGTTTGAGCCAAAGCAACGCGGACACTAGATAGGCCGCGGATTTGCCGCTGCCGGTGCCGGCTTCCAGCAATAAATGCTCGCCGTTATTGCAAGCCGTGATTATTTCCGCGGCCATTTCTTGCTGCTGCGGACGATGCTCGTAATGCGGAAAATCTTTAAACCTGCCGTCCGCCGCAAAATATTCCGCCGCCAGGTCTAAATCCAGCGCGTCGGCGGTTTCCTTTTCTTGCAAATACAAAGACTTTTCAAAACGCTGTTTTTCACCGATCGCGTTTTTCCAGCTTCCGGCGGCGCGTATTGCCGGCCGGTCCTGCGCCAGCATTTCCAGCACGTCTTTTTCCACGCCCTGATAATCTTTCAATAACTTGCGCATCTGTTGAAAAACCGCGGGCGGCAGTGCGGCAATCGCTTCAAAACTCTTGAGTAAAAGTCTGGCCGTGGCCTCCGCATCGGCCAGCGCGCGGTGTAAATGTTCCTCGGCCTCGATGCCGAGGCTTTTGACCAGATCACCCAAGCGATGTGAAGACTGCGCCGGAAAAGCGATCGCCACCATGTCCTGCGTGTCCAAACACGGCCGTCCCAGCGGCGGCTGAGCCAAGCGCGCCAAAGAATCGTCAATCAAACTCAAATCAAACTGCGCGTTGTGTGCGACAAACACCGCGTCGCCGACAAAATCCCGAAACTCTCCGGCGATTTCCCGGAAGCGCGGCGCGTCCTTGACCGTCCGCGCGGTGATGCCGGTCAGATGCTGCACCACCGGCGGTATCTCGTGAAACGGTTTGACGAGCTGGGAATAGCGGTCGGTCAGGCGGTACTGACCGTTTTTTCTCTGCAGACGCACCGCGCCGATCTCGATAATCTCGTTATTCGGCGGCTGCAAACTGGTGTTTTCTATATCGACAACTACAAAATCCATTTGCCTCTCTCACTGCCTCGGATGCGCTTCGGCATAAACACGCCGCAGATGCGCGCGCGACACGGAAGTATAAATCTGCGTTGTGGCAATATTGGCATGGCCAAGTATTTCCTGCACCGTGCGCACGTCCGCGCCATTCTCGATCAAGTGTGTCGCCAGAGAATGGCGAAAAGTATGCGGCGAGATATTTTTCAGCGTTCCGGCCCGCCGCGCGAGGCGCTTCACGATCAGCCAGACCATTTGCCGCGTCAGAGCGCGTCCGTTGCGCGAAAGAAATAATTCCGGCGCGGGATTTTTCAAAACCGCGCGCTCTCCATCAACATAGACCTTGATTGCCGCCAGCGCGCGCGCGGACAGAGGCGCGAGGCGTTCTTTGGAGCCTTTGCCTTTGACTTTTAAAAAACACTCGGCAAAGTTTACCTCGGTTAATTCGATACGCACCAGCTCGCTGACCCGCATACCGGCGGAATACAGCAGCTCCAGAACCGCGCGGTCGCGCGCGGACAGGGCGGTCATTGCCAAAACTTGCGCGGTCTCTTCCTGCGACAGAGCTTTGGGCAGACGCGCCGGCAGCTTGGGGCTGGTCAGACCGGCAGCCGGATTTTGCGGGAGAATATCTTCCTGATACAAAAATTTATAAAACGCTTTGACCGCCGCGAGCTTGCGCGAGACCGAAGAACGCGCCAGACCGGCTGGCAGTTCCTCAGCGTATTTTTCCAAAGCCAGCCGGTCTAAAGTCAGATAAGCGGGGCGCGCTTGGATAAAACGTTTTAAGTCATTGGCATAAGCCTCGACGGTCAGCGGCGAACAGCCTCGCTCGTAGAGCAGATATTCCAAAAATTTAGCGGCGTGCGGCGCGTTCATAAGTGTTGGCGGACTGGATCAAGGCCAGCAAATATTTGGGCAGCAAAGTCAGATTGCGCAAGGTGATATATTCACGGGTAGAATGCACGTTTTCCATGCCGATACCCAGGCCTACCGTGGGCACCCCGTAGCCAAAAATCAGCGACGCGTCCGAGCCGCCGCCGGAAGCCAGGACCTTGTGCGGCAAATTCATTTTTTGCGCGGCCACGCGGGTGATTTTGACAATCGCCGAATCCACCGGCTGGTTCACGGCCTCGTATTCCCGCGCGCGCTCGATCTCCACCGAACCGCCCAATTTTTGCGCGGCGTTTTGAAAAGCGTCGATCATCGAACGAACTTGTTTTTGCAATTTTTGTTCCTTGCGGCTGCGCGCTTCAGCTTTGACCAGCGTTTCATCCGGCACGATGTTGCCAGCCGAGCCGCCCCTGATAATTCCGATATTCGCCGTGGTCTCGCCGTCGATACGGCCGCTCTTAATTTTGGCGATGGCCAGACCGGCGATCTTTATCGCGTTCACGCCGTCCTCGGGATGCAGTCCGGCGTGCGCGGCCTTGCCTTTGACCAGAAAATGTAGATTTTCCTGCGCGGGAGCTTGATTGACCACCGTGCCGACATCACCGTCGCTGTCCAGCACAAAACAATAATCCGCCTTGACGTCCTCAAAACGCAAAGCCTTGGCGCCGCGCAAACCGATTTCTTCCTCGACGGTCAGAATGATTTTTATTTTGTGGAACAACACTTTTTTCTCTCGGAGCAGGCGCAGCATTTCCAGTATGCCGGTCAGACCGGCTTTGTCGTCCGCGCCCAGCACGGTGTCGCCGCCGCTGACAATTCTATCCTTTAAAATTTTCGGCTGAACATTATTGCCCGGCGCCACCGTGTCCAAGTGCGCGTTAAAAAGGATAGTCGGCCCATTAGCGTGCGCGCCATTGACGGTCAAATGAATATTGCCTTTCTTATCCGCAGCTGGCCGATAACCCAGCCGCCGCAGCTGGCCGAGCAAATATTCGCGAATCGCCGCTTCGTTGCGCGAGGTGGAATTAATTTTCACCAGTTCGATAAATGAATTGACAATCCGCCGTTCGGACATTTTTCCCCCA
>JAITIE010000017.1 GCA_031279615.1 Candidatus Margulisiibacteriota bacterium
TTCAGCGTGTCCTCCGGCACCACGATCGAAGTCACGCCGGCTCTTTGCAGCATTTTCAAAACCTGCGCCTGGGTCTGCCCCGTGTAAGCCTGCAAAGACAAAACATCTTCCTGGTCGTAGGCCAGCTCCACAGTCATATTTAGCTGTTCGAGAAATAACCGATAGCCAAAAACACCTAAAGAAATTACGATCGCCAAAAGAAACAAAAAAAGTTTAAACCAGTCTTTTTTTTGCACCCCAAACATTACCGCTCCTTGCGTTGTAAATAAGCTTCAATGAAAAGCATTATATCGCCATTCATAACTTTTTGTACATTGGCGGTCTCGACCTGCAGGCGGTGATCCTTGACCAGCGAGTAAGGATGAAAAACATAAGAACGGATCTGGCTGCCCCAGGCAATGTCTTTTTGCTCGCCCTGAATCTCCGAAATTTTTTCTTTGTGCTGGGCTTCTTTGAGCGTCAGCAGTCTGGCTTGCAGTACCCGCAGGGCGGTGTCGCGGTTTTGGATCTGCGAACGGCGGTTTTGACACTGCACGACCAGGCCAGTCGGCAGGTGGGTAATCCGCACCGCCGAATCGGTTTTATTGATGTGCTGGCCGCCCGCGCCGGAGGAGCGAAAGGTGTCAATGCGCAAATCGGCCGGATCGATCTCGACGGTCTCGTCCAGCTCCAGCTGCGGCACGACATCCACGCTGGCAAACGAGGTCTGCCGTTTGTCCTGCGCGTTAAACGGCGAAATGCGCACCAGACGGTGCACGCCTTTTTCGGACTGGAGATAACCGTAAGCGTACAGACCAGAGATCAAGGCCGTGGCGGATTTGAGGCCGGCTTCCTCACCAGCCGAGCAGTCGATCACTTCCGCCGCAAAACCTCTCTGCTCGGCAAAACGCAGATACAGGCGCAAAAGCATCTCGGCCCAATCCTGCGCGTCCGTACCGCCCGCGCCGCTGTTGATGGACAGGATCGCATTGGCTTTGTCGTGCTCGCCGGAGAGTTTTAAACGCAAATCAAATTCATTGGTTTTTTGGCGTAGAGCGTCAACCAGGCCGGACAACTCCGCTTCCACGCTGTCGTCTTTTTCCGCTTCCGCCAGCTCGTAAAAAGCCTGCGCGTCAGCCCAGTCTTTTTCCAAAGTCTGAATTTGTTCCAGCAAATCCTGCTTGTTTTTTAACCGCGTCGCGACGCTTTGGGCTTTTTGCTGGTTCTGCCAGAGAGCCGGATCAGCGCTCTCGGCTTCTAATTCTTGCAGTTCTTTTTGCAAACCGGGCAGGTCAAAGATAGCTCCGGATATCCGCGATTTTTTCCGCCAGTTTTTTTAAATCCTGTTTCCTATCCTGAAGCATCTTTAAGCCTCCTTCCGCTTTTTAATTATTTTTTCCGCAGCAATTTTTGTATTTTTTGCCGGAACCGCAGGGACAGGGATCGTTGCGGCCAATTTTTTCCGCCGCATGCACAGGCTCCGATTTAGGCGCGTCACCGGCTGGCCGGGACTGTCCCTGCATAGGCGACTGCAGTCCCGCCGGCAATTCTCCGCCGGAATAACGCATATTGCGGTAATGCTCCTCGACATTTTGCGGCAGCTCATGCACCACCTGCACGCGCAACAGCGTCTCCACTGTGTCACCGGCGATCTGGTCAAGCATAGTTTGAAAAAGCCGGAAGCCTTCGATTTTGTACTCGGTCAACGGGTCCAGCTGGCCGTAAGCGCGCAGACCGATGCCCTCGCGCAACACGTCGAGATTGTGCAAATGGTCGATCCACTTGCGGTCAATCTCGCGCAGCAACACCAGCCGCTCGATATTACGCAAAATCTCCGGCGGGATCTGCGCTTCTTTTTCTTTATACTTGTCAATACAATTTGTCTTGACTAGAAATTCCTGTATCTTTTCCGTAACATCCTGGTCAATCAGCAATTTGTGGCGCAGGGTGTAAATAGTCTCACGCTGGCGGCTGACCACATCATCGTACTGCAAAACCTGTTTGCGGATCGAGAAATGATACTGCTCGACTTTTTTCTGAGCGCGCTCGATAGACGCGGTGATCATGCCGTGCTCGATCGGCGTGTCCGCCGGCAGGCCGAGCCGCTCCATCATAGTAATAATTCTCTGCCCGCCAAAAATCCGCATCAGATCGTCTTCCAGTGAAATATAAAAACGGCTCGAGCCCGGATCGCCCTGCCGGCCACAGCGCCCGCGCAGCTGATTGTCGATGCGGCGCGACTCGTGGCGCTCGGTGCCCAGCACGTGCAGTCCGCCCAGGGCAGTAACGCCCTCGCCCAGCACAATATCCGTGCCGCGGCCAGCCATATTGGTGGCGATAGTCACCGCGCCGCGCTGGCCGGCGTTCTTGATAATCTCCGCCTCGCGCGCGTGCTGTTTGGCATTGAGCACATTGTGTGGAATATTTTCGCGCTGCAACAGCCCTGACAAATGCTCGGACACTTCGATGGAAATAGTGCCCACCAAAATCGGCTGACCCTTGGCGTGGCGTTCTTTAATATCCTGCACGATCGCCTTATATTTTTCATATTTGGATTTATAGATCACGTCGGCAAAATCCCGCCGCGCCACCGGCTGATTGGTCGGAATTTCCAGGACGGCCAGATTGTAAATCTTGGCAAATTCCATTTCTTCGGTCTTGGCCGTGCCGGTCATGCCCGCCAGTTTTTGATACATGCGGAAAAAATTTTGAAAAGTAATCGAGGCCAGCGTCTGCGATTCATTTTGAATGCGCACATTTTCTTTGGCCTCGATCGCCTGATGCAAACCATCGCTGTAGCGGCGGCCGGTCATCAAACGGCCGGTAAATTCATCCACAATGACGACTTCGCCGTCCTTGACGATATAGTCCACATCTTTTTTGAAAAGATGCACGGCCTTTAGACACTGGATCAGCATGTGGGCGGAATCCATTTCTTGAATGTCAAAAAGCGAGTCCAGCCCTAAAAATTTTTCCGCTTTTTGAATACCGTTCTCGGTCAACGCGATGTGTTTGGATTTTTCTTCCAGCGTAAAATCGCGGTACTCGTCCGGCTGTTTTTCTTCCTCAGCTTTTTCTTTGGTCTGATGCTTGCCCGGCGCCAGCATTTTGGCGGCTTGCAAGACGCGGCGGTATTTGTCGGTGTTGTCATCGACCTGGCCGGAGATAATCAGCGGCGTCCGCGCTTCGTCGATCAAAATGCTGTCCACCTCGTCGACGATCGCGTAATATTTGGCCTCGCGCTGGACGAGCTGCGCGCGGTCGGTGGCCATATTGTCGCGCAGATAATCAAAAGCAAATTCATTGTTGGTGCCGTAGGTAACGTCCGCGCGGTAAGCCGCCTGGCGCTGTTCAAAATCGAGATTGGCGACAATCACGCCGACGGACAAGCCTAAAAACTTGTAAATCCGCCCCATCCACTCCGCGTCACGCTGTGCCAGATAATCGTTGACCGTGACGACCTGCACGCCCTGCCCCGGCAGCGCGTTGAGATAGACTGGCAGCGTGGCCACCAGCGTCTTGCCCTCGCCGGTTTTCATCTCGGCGATGCGTCCCTCATGGAGGATCATGCCGCCCAGCAGCTGCACGTCAAAATGCCGCATCTGGAGCGCGCGTTTGCCCGCTTCACGCACCACGGCAAAAGCCTCGATCAGAATATCATCAAGCGTTTTACCGGACTGCAACTGCTGTCGAAAATAAGCGGTCTTGGCGCGTAATTCCTCATCGGTCAGCGCGCTGATCTGCGGCTCCAGCGCGTTTATGGCGCGGACTTTTTCCCAATAAGGTGCTAATTTTTTGGCGTTAAAATAATCTCTGACGGCTTTCAGAACGTTCAAATTTTTCTCCCAAATAAAAGCAGAAAATATTCCTGCCTCCGTTCGCGTCGGCTTCTCACTTAACCTCGCCGCGCTTGTTAAGTTCGCCCCGAAACTCGCTTCGGCAAAATACTTCCTGCTTTTTGTTGTTTTCTTATTACATGCTCGGCTCGATCAAGCCAAATTGCCGCGGCTGTTTTTTCTTGTAAATAACATTCACGCGCTCGGTCTCGATATTCATAAACGGCAAAAATTCATTCTTTTTATTTTTTTCGAGTTTGAGCGCGGCGGCGCGCGCGGTCAGCGGCTTGGCGGCGGAGACAATATCGCAAATCTTAGTGATCTTCACTCCATCGCCGGTGTACGGCACAGTCGAGGGAGTTTCTTTAAACTTCCGCAGTTTGGCGCGTTTCATGTAGAGTTTTTTAAAAGTCATCAGCGCGTAAGTGTTGTTGCGGCGCGCGTAGACGATACTGATAATATGCGCGGCTTTGGAGTTGTTGAAAACGTAAAATGTTTCACGCGCTTTATTGAGCTGCAACACGGCCTCTACCGGCTCCATCGGCTTGGGCGCGGCTTTTGGCTCGGGCACGATTTTTAGATCCTGCTCCTCCGGCTCATCTTTTTCTCTGGGCAGCGGCGGCGGCGCGGCAAAATTTCTTTTCTTGCGGTCATTTTTTAATTTGTCCTGATATTTACGCAGCGGCGCGGCAAGTTTGCCGGTCAGCTCATCGATCGACGCGTAAATGTCGCCAGTCATCGCCTCGGCGCGCAGAATAATTTTTTGCGGAAGCTGCAGATTGACCGTCGCCGTATGCGCGTGGTCACGATCTTTAATATGCCGCACCTCAAGATTGAGATCGGCAATTAACGCTTCCGGGAACATACCTTTGTATTTGGCAAATTTTTTCTCCGCGTGTTCGCGGATCGCCGGCGTGATTTTTAAGCCGTGTCCGTGGACTGTCAGTTTCATTTTGAATTACCTCCCACATCTGAATTATAACACA
>JAITIE010000021.1 GCA_031279615.1 Candidatus Margulisiibacteriota bacterium
CAACAATCTTCCCATAAAACGTCAACTTCCCGCCGACGCGTTTCGGAAACTTTTCTTTCCAGGTCAATTTATGCAGATAATTAGTCCGGCGGATTTTTAAGAAAGTTTGTTCAGCGTACTTTTCGCCGAGTTTGTGCTTGAGCGCGTAAATATTTTCATTGCTGTAAGGCACGGCGTCGAGCATTTGCCGGATGGCCGGAATATTGTCGCGCGCCGTGGCGAGGCAATAATCGACTAAAAAATAATCGAGCATTTTCGTTTCGCGCCGCCAGTATTCCGTAAAAAGCGTCCGCATAAAATCCGCCAGCAAATTGCCTTTGGTCATATAGAACAAATAGGTCGTCCAGCGTCCGCGCCCGACATGCAGGTCTTTGCGGCGGCGGCGTATCGTAAAAATATCCAGACCAGCCAATGACGGCAGCGGCGCGGTTAGCAGCACGGTCGCGTCCAGCCATAGACCGCCGTGCGTGTAAAGCAAATACATGCGCAGAATGTCCGAAAAATGCGTCAAAGTAATCTGTCCCCGCCGGACTTTGGCCAAAATAAACGGTGGGATTTTGACAAATTTTTGGAAATTATCCTGCGTAATCAGCCGCGCCGGATGGCCATTCGCATTTTGCCGCAGCGCGCGCCAGCAAGCCCGGACGATCTCCGGCATGTTTTTCTCGCCCTGCCACCAGCAAAACCAAACCGGGTATTTCTCCGGTGTCCGTCCCCGCCGGAAATTTTTGGCCTGAAATTTTTGAATAACATCCGCGTAATTGCGCCGCAAGTATTTTTTCCTGGCCAGATGTTTGCGCAAAACTTTGTCAAAAAAACAAGCGTATAGGGAAACAAAAAACTCGCGCATGTTTTTATCTTAACATAGACCAGAGCAGATTTAGCGCACAGTAAAGCAACAGATAATATAAATTTGTTTTTTTAATTGAATAATGCTATAAAATTACTTAAAACGGGAGAAGCGTATGGCAAAAATTTGGCAAAACTGGCAGATCGCCCCCGAGGTCAAAGCTATTCTGGATCAGGCGCCGGAAGTTGTTTTTCCGGCCTCCAAAAAAGAAGTTCTCGATTTGGCGATGGGCGGCAAGGATTTTGTTTTCGAGGTTGGCTATGAGGTGCCCGGCAAAGGCAAAGTGCCGGAAGCCGTGGTTGTCAAATGCCGCAACGGACTGTCCGTGAATTTTCCCGAGCCGCACATGCGCCGCCGCGATCCAAACTGCATGTTCATCGGCGACGATGCTCCGACCGATAAGCCGCGTTTTGCGGAGGCTTTTCCGCAGTACAAATTTGCCGAGGTGCGTCAGGAGACTTTTGACTGGCTGGCCAAGCAGGAGCTGGCGGTGCTTTGCACGAATATCGGCGGCGAGGACACCGGGCTGTACGGCATTTTGATCGCGCCCAAAAACGCCGGTTGTTTTGTCGGCGCGCTGGCGGATATTCAAGGCATAGTGCCGCCGACCGATTTGTCGCGCACTTTTGCGCCGGACGCGATTATTTATCTGGCGCCGATTTTCCGCCACACGCATTTCAACGGCAAGCAGGTTGTCGTCAACAACCGCCTGCCCAATGTGCATGAGGTTTTTTCTTATAATCTTTACCCGGGACCGAGCGCCAAAAAAGGCATTTACAGCGTGCTGCTGGACATCGGCGAGCGCGAGCAATGGCTCACTTTGCACGGCGCGGCGGTGCAGGTGGTGACGCCCTACGACAATATTACGACGATTCTCCACGAGGGCGCGAGCGGCAGCGGCAAGAGCGAGATGCTGGAATACGCGCACCGCAAAACCGACGGCCGTTTACTGCTGGGCGTGAACAAAGTAACCAAAGAAGAATTGGATTTGAGCATGGACCAGACCTGCCTGCTCAGGCCGGTCACTGATGACATGGCGATTTCCCATCCGCACGATCAAAAAAATAATCCCAAGCTGGTGGTGCGCGACGCCGAGCAGGCCTGGTTTATCCGCATCAATCATATTACGCATTACGGCACTGACCCCAAGCTTGAGCTGGCCTGCATTCACCCGAAAGAGCCGCTGCTTTATTTGAATATCGACGGCCGGCCGGGTTCCACGGCTCTGCTCTGGGAGCATGTGGAGGATTCCCCCGGCAAGGTTTGCTCCAATCCGCGCGTGATCCTGCCGCGCAAGCTGGATGAGGACGTGGTCAATTCGCCGGTAGAAGTTGATTTTCGCAGTTTCGGCGTGCGCGCGCCGCTGTGCACCGCCAAAAATCCGACGTATGGCATTTTCGGCATGCTGCATTTACTGCCGCCGGCGCTGTCCTGGCTGTGGCGTCTGGCCGCGCCGCGCGGCGATGCCAATCCCAGCATTTTGACCAAAGGCAGCGGGCTGGTTACAGAAGGCGTCGGCACTTTTTGGCCTTTTGCGACCGGCAAGTTTGTGAATTACGCCAATCTCCTGCTGGATCAAATCGCCGGCACGCCGCAGACCAGACACGTGCTCCTGCCCAATCAGCACATCGGCGCCTGGAAAGTCGGCTTCATGCCGCAGTGGCTGGTCAGAGAGTACCTGGCCAGAAGAGGCGCCGCGAAATTTAATCCGGCGCATTTGGAGGCCGCGCGCTGTCCCTTGCTGGGCTATATTCCGGGGCAGATCAAAATCGAAGGCACGACTATACCGGAGCAATTCCTGCATGTGGAGATGCAGCCGGAAGTCGGTCTCGACGCCTACGATGCCGGCGCGCAGATCCTGACGGAATTTTTCCGCAGCGAGATCAAAAAGTACCTCCAGCCAGAATTGAGCCGTCTGGGACAGGACATTATCAACTGTTGTCTGGAAGGCGGCGATCTGGAAGATTACAAAAAACTCCTGCCGATGACGTACTAAATTATGGTTTCCCCTTATTAAGGGGAGGCAGATAAAAATTTGCTGCAAGCAAATTTTTAGCGGTGGGGTGTTTCGCCGCAAGCGAAACATTAAGAGACCGTTCTAAACTTGGTGTTCGATCTATCAACTTGTACAAGTATTCATTTGTATGCAAAAGTATGCTATAATCTGCATAGCAAAAACGAAAGGAGTTAATTATGCCGTTATTACAGGTGCGCAACTGCCCGAAAAAGATTTATAAGAAACTGGCGGAGGAAGCCAAACGCGAGCACCGGACTATTGCCCAGCAAACTGTCGCCACGCTGGAAACTATTCTTAATCTCAACGAAGCGATTATCGCGGCTAACAAAGCCCGCCGGAAATTATT
>JAITIE010000154.1 GCA_031279615.1 Candidatus Margulisiibacteriota bacterium
AAATAATCGCCAGTGTTTCTTTAACTGTCGGATTGCTGTCATTGGCAAAAACTAATTTGTTATCGGTATACTGCTCTTTGATTGGAGTGATAAACTCATCCGCCCAAGACGGCGTAAGCACATCGACCCCAGCGAAGTCAATGACAATCTCTTCCTGCGGCGCAAGATTGGACAATAGGTAGGCTTTGGTGGACAAAAAAGCCTCTCTGCCTGCCGGTCGGGAAACCAGCATTTCGCCAAAATTTTTTACATTTATTTTCATAATAAACTCCTAACTATATTTTAGCAAAGCCAGGCAGCCAAATACAGGGCTTGCCGTATTGCCAAAACTCATATTGCCATTGGTTATTTCACAGAAGCCCGTGCCTGACTGAAAATATAAATCCCATTTTTGTGCGGTCATTACTTTGGCTACAAACTTCAGACCGTTGCCTCTTTTTTCAGGGCTTCTGCCAGAAACTCTCTCCGTAAAAGCAATTTGTAGAGCATTTTTATCTGAAGCAATATTTGGTACTACACTGCTCAGGGTTTTCCGAACTCCTTTGCCGCAGTCAAGAAATATAGCAAAGCCTTGGATCTGCCAATGAAAATAAAGCCCAACTATGTCTCGCCAATCGCCAGAGTTGTGGTCAAAAGTGTTATTACCAATTTCTCCGCAAACAGCAATCAGGAAATGATTGTTTGTTTCTAGGCGAAAATTATCCAGCCGTGCATTGAATATATCTCTCTGTCGGCAATGGGACTGTTTGTCAAAAATTTTTTGTAGAGTATCGTTCAGATCAGGTAAATTGCTGGCAAAAATACAGTCTACAATTTCTTTGATTTTTGGCTCTTGTAAAAAACGATTGTCTAACATGGTTTTATTCTAGCATCAAATCTTGCCTGGTATAATCTAGCTTGTCGCACAGGAGATCGCCACATTAGAGCCATTTAGACGCTCTACTTATTTCTCAAAAATTCGTCCAGAGGAATTTTCAAACTCTCAGCCAGTTTATTGAGCCAACGCGAGAATGGAATGCGTGCGTCCTGTTCTATTTAATATTTTGGCCGATTATCTTTAAATCCACAGGTAATAATTTTCTCTGATTACAGCGTAGAGTTGTATGAAGTAATTATTGTATGAATTGATAATTGTATATGCTGTATATATTGTTGCCTTGGAAAAATGTAGAAAAAGGAGTGAAAAATTATGCGAAAGATTTTTGTAGCCCTGATATTAAGGGATAATTCTTTACATATACCAGATAAAATAACCGCAACGCTTTTCCGGAACTTACGATAACTTTACGTAAATAATTTTTTAGGAGGTTGCTTGTGGTAGATAAAGCCGGAATACAAAATAAAGCTGTTGACCTGCTATGGTTGTATCGCAATAATTTTGGCCATGGAAAGGCGGGTAATGTGCAAAGGAAATATATTCAGTTGGTGGATTTTAAAATCACTTCTTTTGACGACTTGGTAAAAGATGTAGCGCAGATTATCCCCGAGGTTTGGGAATATTATAAGAGCAGAAAAGTTGAGGCGGCGACCGGACGTCCTGTTGGCGACAATGACTATACTTTCTCCGAAACGGTTTCTTATGTCCTGTTCCGCGCCGTCAGCAACGGTGACCGCGTTGCTTTTGACAAGACTTGGCAATGGGCTTACAACAATCTCCTGCGTTCCAATCTGCGCGAAGTTTATTTTGCCAACGACAAGCGCAAGGGACGTCCGACAGAACGTGTCAATAATTTATTTAGCTGGCGTTTTGCCGGAGCAAATTCGCCTTTTGCCAGACAAACGGGCTATACAGGTATTATCAATTATAAATGGGATGAAGATCATCCAGCCGCCTGGTTTGACGGCTACGACGCCGCGCCGGACGGTGATGTTTTGATCGCTTATTCGTTGTTGCTGGCTGATCAGAAATGGGGCAGCGGGCGCGGCGCGCAGGATTACAAAGGCTGGGCGGCAAAGATCATCCCGGATATCTGGGAAAACTGCGTGGTCAAGGGACAATTAGGCGGCTCTGCTGTGCCGCTAAAATTTGAAAATATTTGGGACAATAATGAAAACGCAGATTATAGAATTTTGAACAATGGACAACAGCTGGAGATTACTTATTTGAACAAAGAGCCAGATAATCCGCGCCATAATAAACACAGCGGCATTTGGGGACGCTCCAATCTGGGTTTGAAAAATTTCGGCGAGACTTACGACAGTATAACTTTAAAAATAAATTCGGATAGGAATTGTTTGAGCGAGATTTTATTTCAAGTCGATAAAAACGAGGATTATGGTGCAGAAGTGCAATTAAAACTCGGTGAAAACGTAATTCAAATCCCGATGGCTAAAATCAGTAAACGTAATCATGACAGCTGGAAATATGAGGATGCGAATGAGGAGCATGGCCGTATACCAAACAATACAACCATAGCCAATTTTGCTATTCAGTGTAGAGATCTCAAAAATACCAAGTTAATTGTTTCGGATGTGTGGCTCCAGCGCAAACAACAGAGTGGCCGTGCGGAGGAGCGTTATTATCTATCTTCCAATGATAAACGCGATATAGTTTTTAATCTCTCTTATTTCATGCCGTTTGCTTACAAAGCTTTTGCTACGGAGGACAAAGATCACGACTGGCTGCGTCTTTTTGATGACAGTTACAAAACTATCGATGACGCGCTTAATCCGCGTGTGATGTACAAAGATTCTCGCGGCGATCAGCGTGTGTATCATAGCAACGGCGCCCTGGTGCCGGACTGGAATGCCTTTACGGTGGACGGCATTGCCAGCGCCTACGGCACCTGGCCGTCTTTCTCCGCGGGCACGATCGCGGATTCTGTGCAGGACACCAATCTCAGCAGCTGGGACGCCATGCGCGTCTATCTTTGGGCGGCTTATGATTATGTTCAGACCGGCGACACGAAAAGTAAAGCTCTCCTCGAAAAAGCCGGACGTTTTTTTACGCAGCAGCTGAACACTAATAATTGGATTGCCAATGCCTACAATGTTGACGGCACGCTGCCGCCGAATAACCGCCGCGGCGCGTTAGACAAAGGTACGCCGTTCGGTATGGGCATCGCGCTCGGTGTTTTTGCCGCGTTGGACGATAAGGCCAACGCTATGCGCGTTTACAGTCTGCTCAAAGAAAATTACAAGGATGGAAATTTCTGCGCTGAGACTAATGATTATTTTACAAGTAATATCATTGCCTTCGCGCTGGATATTTTCCGGCAAAAATATGGTGTAACTGTGCCGCAGATTAGCGTCAGCGGAAACAATCCTGTTCCGCTTTCTTCTGCCGTGCCGCAAACCGGACTGCCGCGACAATCGACGCCTGTTAATCCGCCGAGAGAAACTATTCCTGTACAGCCGCCTGTTTCAGTAACGGTTGCCAGAAATCCAGTTACTCTGCGCCAAGAGATAACCAGCGTCTGGAAAAAACCAGTTACCTACACTGTAACCAGCCCTAATATTTTAGCGGTGCGCGGACAGAGTAGTGATTTAGATGAAACCAGCATAGCTGTCATTAATAATACCAATGGCGCAAAATATCTGGTGGTCAAAGCGCGTTCCATCAGCGGCGATTTTCCCTGGGGCGGTCAAGTTTTTGGCTTGAAAATTAATAATCTAGTTGTTGAACCAGAAAATTTTGAGTTGGCCAATAATATGGTTACTGGTTTGCAGGCTGGTGATGAAGTAAGATTTCCTTTAGCTGGAGTTGATAATAACTTTGACCTTAAATTGCGTAATTACACCGGCGCGAATTTTGAGCTGGAGTTCTGGCTGGAACAATAAAAATAAGTTAAAATGGCCGCCATGAGTATAAATGAGACCATTCAAAAAACAATCAAGGGACATTTTGCCGCTTTTTATAAAAAGCCGATCGCGCCGGACGACAATCTTTTGGCCAAGGGCGTGCTGGACTCGATGGGCATAGTCGGGCTGATCACGCATCTGGAGGAAAAACTGCAGATTGCGCTGGAGCCGGAAGACATTACCGAGGAGAATTTTGCCACGCTCGAAACTATCGCCGCGCTCGTGCGGCAAAAAATCAAGTGAAACCGTATCTGCTCCAGCATTTTTTGGAAAACTCCGCCGCGCGGTATCCAGATAAGATTGCGCTCAGGCATAAAGACCGCGCTTTGACTTACGCCGGGTTGCTGCAAAAGGCCAGAAATCTGGGGCAGGGTTTGCGGCAAAGAGGCGTGCGGCGCGGCGACCGCGTCGGAATTTATCTCGACAAATCGCTGGAGCAAGTTATTGCTATATTTGGCGCGCTGTACGCTGACGCGGTGTTCGTGATTATCAGCAATGTTTTGCAGGAAAGACAGGCGCGGCATATTATCAGCGACTGCGGCGTAAAACTGCTCATTACCGAGGAAAAATATTTGGAAAAAATCGCGGATACTGCCGCGCCGAAAATTTACGGCGCGGAATTAAGCGGGATTTTGGAAACAACAGGCAGTCCAGAGCCGCAAAATATCGGCGCGGACATCGCTAATATTATTTACACTTCCGGCTCGACAGGACTGCCCAAAGGCATTGTCCTCACGCACCGCAATCTCATCGAAGGCGCGGAAATTGTCAGCGCTTATCTGAAAATCACCGCGGACGAAAAAATTTTAGGTCTTTTGCCTTTGAATTTTGATTACGGCTTGAATCAATTGACCACTTCTATATATAGAGGCGCGACGCTGGTTTTGTTCCAGTATTTTTTGCCGAATAGTTTGTTAAAAATACTGGCCGACGAGGAAATTACCGGTCTGGCCGCCATACCGCCGATTTGGACTGCGGTTTTTGGCGGCAAAATGGCGGATACCGCTAAGCTTGTTTTGCCGAAACTGCGCTACATCACAAATTCCGGCGGCAAACTGCCCGTCCCGTTAGTCAAAAAGATCCGCGCGGCTTTTCCGCAGACTGACCTATATCTGATGTACGGCTTGACCGAGGCTTTTCGCTCGACATATCTCGAGCCGCGCGAGGTAGACCGGCGGCCGGAATCCATCGGCAAAGCTATGCCCGGTGTCGAGGTGGAGATTGTCAAGGCTGACGGCCAGCCTTGCCGGCCGCGTGAGATTGGCGAGCTGATTCACCGCGGCGCCTGTATCGCCCGCGGCTACTGGAATGCTCCGCAAAAAACCGCGGAAGTTTACCGGCCTAATCCGCTGCTGCCTCGGGAGAATCAATTTCTCGAAACAGTCGTGTATTCCGGCGACCTGGCTTACAAGGATGAGGAAGGCTATCTGTATTTTGTCGGGCGTAAAGACGGTATGATTAAGACCGCCGGTTACCGCGTGTCGCCGACCGAAGTCGAGGAAATAATTTTGCAGAGGCCGGAAGTAAAAGACGCGGTGGTTTTTGGCGTGGCGGACGCGGAGCTTGGCTGTAAAATCCGCGCCGTGATAACTCTCCATGCGGAAATTTCTGCCGCGCAAATTCAGGAGCATTGTCAGGCCGCCGCGCCGCCGTATCTGACACCCAGAGAAATTTTCATTGCGGATAGTTTGCCCCAAACCGCAAGTGGTAAAATAGACCGTCCGCAAATTATCGAGGAGTACAAAACAAAATGACCGCCTGGCGCGAATATCTGCATCTCCTGCAATTGCCATGCTATGTTTACAATTTGACGGAAATTTTGGCGCGGGTCGACTTGCTCAAAAACAATTTGCCGGAAAATGTCCGTTTGTATTACGCGGTTAAAGCCAACAGTAATTTGCATTTATTGAAAGCTTTGCGGGATAAAGTCGACGGTCTGGATATCAGCTCGGGCGGTGAATTTGAGCAGGCTGTCCTGGCCGGTTACGCGCCGCAGACTTTTAGTTTTGCCGGCCCGGGCAAGACTGACACCGAGCTGGAGCTGGCGGTTAATTCCGGCTGCGGCTCGCTCAGCGCGGAGTCTTTGGACGACCTGGCGCGCGTCGAAAGCGTCGCCCGAAAATTAGGCAAAACAGCTTTTGTCTCGTTGCGCGTCAATCCAGCCGGACTGGTCGAGAAATTTGCTTTGAAAATGGGTGGCAAGCCGACGCAGTTCGGCATCGACGAGGAGGCTTTGGAAAATCTGCCGGAATTAAAGCAAACCCAAATTATCGGCCTGCATGTTTACGCTGGCACGCAATGCCTGGACGCCGCCGCGCTGGCGGAAAATCTGCAAAATATTTTTAAGCTGGCCAAAAAGGCTGGCGCGCCGCTCCGGCAAATTAATATCGGCGGCGGGTTTGGCGTGGATTATTACGCCGGACAGGAGCCGCTGGACATCGCCACGGTTTGTCAGGATTTGAGCCGGGAAGCCAAAAAATGGCCGCAAACAAAAATAATATTAGAGTTGGGGCGCTATCTCGTCGCGGCGGCGGGGGACTATCTCTGTCCGGTTGTCAATATTAAAAAATCGCGCGGCAAGACCTTTGTCATTGTGGATGGCGGCCTGCATCAAAATATTTCCGCGACCGGCAACCTGGGGCAGATTATCAGAAAAAATTACAAAATTACCAATCTGACCAATCCGCAGGGCGAGCTGCAAAAAGTGGAAATTACCGGTTGTCTTTGCACACCGCTGGATACGCTGGCTGTCAATTTAGAATTGCCGACGCCGCGGCAGGGCGATGTGCTGTGTGTGCACAATTCCGGCGCTTACGGCTACACCGCTTCGCCGCTGCTTTTTCTCGGCCACCCCACACCGCCGGAGTATTTGCTGCAGGACGAAAAAATCACGCTGATCCGCGGCAGCAAGCGTTTAGCGGAATTTAATTGAATGCTAAAAATAATTCCGTATTCCGGCGCCCGTCTCCAGTCCTATCAAAACTTTGCGCGGCGCAATTGGGGAGAGCGCTGTTATCAGCAGACGGAAAAATATTTGCGCTGGCTGTATCAGGAAAATCCCTGCGCGGATAAAGAAAACTCTTTTCTGATCGCAGTGGAGCCGCGGCGTAATGAAGTTGTCGGCGTAATGCACAAAATGCGTCTGCCGTGGCTCGTCGACGGGCAAAAAGTTTTGGTCAGCTCCATCCATAATCTGCTGGTCGACCGAGATTACCGGCAGGGCAGCGGCCTGATGCTGATCACCGCCTCGCTAAAAGGAGAGGCCCACGTGCTCTGTCCGGGCGTCCTGCCGCCGCTGAGCGAGGCCTATAAAATGCTGCGCTGTCAGGAAATAGACGCGCTCTGGTTTAGAAAAATTATTTCACCGCTGGGAGCCGCCGCCCAAAAAATTTTTGGACTCGCTCTGCCGCCGCGGAAAAAAATCAACCGCGCGCAAATCCTGACAGAGCCTTCCGCCGCGCAGATTGCGGCAATGACGGCGGCGCTCAATCAATGCTCCGGCGGCCATGTGCTCTGGGACGCGGAAATTTTTAACTGGCGTTTTCTGCAGGGGCCAAAACATGTTTTCTTGTGGGTGGACGCCGCGAACTTTTTAATACTCTCCGTCGGCCAGCGTAAAGGCCTGACCGTCGCCAGAATCATTGACGGCCATATTGAGAATGAAAATTCTACGCTCTGGCAGGACGCGCTAAACGCCGCGCGGTCTCTAGGCGCGGTTGTCCTGCTCGGCTACACCGCGGATAAAAATTTGCGGAAATATTTTCTGGCCAGGATAAGACCGCGCGTCCGGCATCCGCTGGTGTTTTTTTATCATCGAGATAAAAAAATCCGCGAGCTGAATTTCAACGCCGCGGCGGGAGATTTCGGGCTGGAAAGTTTTTTAAGTAATTGAAATATTCCGCGAACATTTTCTTTTCCGTGTAGTTTTCCATGGCCGCGCGGCGGCCGTTTTCCCCCAGCTCTTTGGCCAAGCGCGGATAAGCGATCAGATTAAAGATGATGTTCGCCAATTCCTGCGGATTTCTCAGGGAGAAAAGCAGGCCGTTCAGGCCGTCTGTAATTAAGTCACGGATGCCGGTCGTGCACGCGCCAATTACCGGCAGACGGCAGGCCCAGGCTTGCAGTATCGAGCCGGAATGTCCTTCATATAAGGAAGGCAAGACATAAATATCCATAGCCTTAAGATAACGGTATACGTCGCTCTGCCAGCCGGCAAAAATAATTTTGTCAAATATGTTTAACTCCGCGGCATCCTGTTCCAGTTCCTGACGGGACGGCCCGTCACCGACTAAAAGCAGTCTGGTCTGCGGCAGTTGAGGCAGCAGCAGCGCCAGGGCTTCCAGCAGGAGCTTTTGATTTTTTTCGGGATACAAACGTCCCAGCGTCCCGATGACAATATTTTGCGCGGTCAGCCGCAAAGCGCGGCGCGCGGCGGCGCGGTCGATTTTTTTTAAATATTTTGCGGCGGATGGATCGAGGCCGTTATTTATCACGGTTATTTTGGCCGCTGGATATTTTTCGCGGCGGACAAATACGTCTTTGACATTTTGGGAGACGGCGATATGTCCGTCATAACAACAGCGCGCGACGATGCAGTCGAGAAAAACTTTTATTTTCTGTTTTTTAAGGTCTGGCCCGCGTAAATTAGAAATGATTTTAGGCGTTCCAGCCAGACGACCGGCAATACCGCCGGTAATAATACAGGGATACAGCCAGTTGAGCAGAATGTCCGGCTTTACTTTTTTTAAGACTCTGACCAGACGCGGGATAGTTTTTAAGGGATTGTGATTGCTTTGCAGGCGGATAACTTTTAGACCGCGCGCGGTCATTGTCTCCTCAAAAGACGGCTCTTCATCCAGCATGCCGCAGACGTAAACTTGCCAGCCTTGTTTGTGCAAAAAGACGGCCAGTTTGTATAAGACATTTTCCGCGCCGCCGCCAGTGTGCAGGGAATAAATATACATAAAGATTTTTTTCATTTTAGCCTCTTTAGTATGTTGCGAGAATATTTTTACCTCCGCGCGCGTTGGCTTCTCACTTAACGTCGCGCTTTGCGTTTGTTAAGTTCGCCCCAAAACGCGCTGCGGCAAAAATATTCTCTGCTTGCCCAGTGCGGTGTAAAAGCAATTTTAAACGGAACCGCCAAAAAGTATCGTGCGCGTAGACGCCGACTCTGGGGAAAGCCAGCAAATCATCCATGCGCGAATTAGTTACGAAACCCAAACCATATCCATTCGCGCGCGCCAAACCTAATACCCGATCGTCCGCCGCGCCGCGGGGATAACAAACCGTATTGACCGGACAAGACAATTCTTTTTCCAGCCGCTGCTTGGAGAGCCGCAGTTCGCGCTCCGCTTCCTCGTCCGACAGTTGCTTCAAAGCATAATGATTTAAAGTGTGCGAGCCGATTGTCCAGCCGGATTTTTGCAGGTGTTTCAATTCCGGCCAGTCCAGAGGCAGATCATCTTTGCTGAATTGGGTTTGATTCTTAAAGTCCCAGTAATACGGTTCTGGACTGCCTATTTTATTGACAGTCACAAATATAGTCGCTGGAATATTGTATTTTTGCAAGACCGGCCAGGCATATTTAAGATTGTCGCGGTAGCCGTCGTCAAAAGTTATTAGACAGATTTTATTCAAGAGCGGCGCGGCCTGCGCGATATATTTTTGATAAAAATCTTCCGCGTTCATAAATAAATATTTCCGGCGGCGCAGATAAGCGATCTGCCTGACGAAATTTTTTTGCGCGACGGCCAGCGCATTTTTGGCTTCCGGCAAAACGCGGTGATAGGCCAGGATTAAAACTTTGCGGTACTGCAGAGAGTTAAAGCCGCGCCGAGATTCCTCCAGTTTCAAGACCAGCAGGAGATAAAACCAGAGCAGATAAGCCATGATCGGCGCGCGCACCGAATCCTGAAACAGGCCGTAAACCGCAAAACCGAGAATGCCCAGGGCCAGACTGTACGCCAGACTGCCGGGGAGCCGGCGCAAACGCCGCCAGGTAAAAACGATAAGCAAGATGACGCCTATAAAACTCAAAAAACCGTATTCCAAAAAATATCCGAGATACATATTATGCGGCGAGAAAACATAGACCACGCCGTCGGCCAGCGCTTCGCTCTGCACCACCTGCATATTTTCATAATTGCGACGCAGTTCCTCCGGCGTTTTGTATTGACCGCGTAAGTTTGTCCAGCGGCCGTTTTCCTGTTTCAACTTGGCGTTGAGATGCCCGCCGCCCCAGCCGTTGAGCGGATGCCGCGCGATTTGCCGCAAAGAAATTTCCGCCAGCATAGAATGATCGCGGTTGGAAGCGTCGTTGGGATCAAAGAGCGAGCGCACTGTTTTTTGCAGCGGCGCGACAAACAGGACGGCCAGAATAGTCAAAATTATTCCGGCGGCGAAAATTTGTTTCCAATATTTTGAACGGGCAAACGATACTATGAAAACGACGGCCAGGGACACCAGCAAGGCGCGGCTGAATGAAAAAATTATATTGAAAACAGTCAAAGCCAGTATGGCAATATGAAAAATTTGATATAGAACAGCGGGAAGTTGATGTTTTGGATTTTGCCGCCCGAGAATATTCTGCCAGAACCAGGCCAGATAAGCCGGCGCGGCCAAACTCAAAAAAGCGGCAAAAACATTGGTGCCGGAGCGCGCGAGAAAAACGGAGCAAATCCGGTTCAAACCTCTGGCGTCCAGCAGAAAAAAAAACATTGGCGGCCGGGGCCAGGACCAATTGGCCATGCCGTATTGCAGGAAACCGCAGACCAGTACAAAAATGTAACCGGCGAACGCCGCGCGCAGTAAATAATTGAAGTCTTTGGCGGAGCGTACGGCGGCGGCCAAAAAATAAAAAATCCCGATCAAGACGGTCAGCGCCAGAGCGTCGCCGAGCGCCTGCCGCGGCAGGTAGGCGTCACAGACTGACCACCACGCCGCGAACAACAGCAGGCCAAACGGCAGCTCATAGCCGGTGATTCTCCGCGTCCAGCTCCAGGTTTTTTCTTGGGTGTAAGCAAAAATTAAGCCGAGCGCGCCAGCCGCCGCGAGATTGGAGAGCCAAAACGGCAAGGCGACTAAATAAGCGCCGAGCAGGGTAAGGCAGAGGAAAAAAATAGACATTAGCTAAGTTTAACATATGCGAAAATTTCCTGTTATAATTTTAGCTATGGTAGATAATCTGGTTGGCGGAATTTACGCCAATATCAGCAAGATCAATCCGGAGACTTTGAGTCCGGAAGGCAAATTATTTTTGCGGCGTTACCGCGAAGTTTTGCAGACAAATCAAACGCTGGATAAAAATATCGGCAATCTCATCGCTACGACGCTCATTAAATTTCACAATGACAAAGGCGAGGACATAACGCAATTGTTGCTGGAGCTGATCACGATCAGTTTTCACGCGATCGAGCCGTACCGCAAATACGCCTTGGATGTGGCCGAGTATTTGCTGCTGGGCGCGATCTTTGCCGTGCTGGCTATTACGGAAGATGAGACGGAAATGCAAACTGTCATCGAGCAGTTAATGGTCGGGATTTTTACCAACCCGATTTACGAATTTGACCTTGATGAGCGCCTGAAATTGAGCGCGCTGATCCACCAAGTCGGCGCCTATATCGGGACTTTGAGTTTCTGGTCGCGTCAGTACGGCCGCCACACGCGTTTGATAAAAGCCGCTTTGCAGCAAGGTTTGATTGAAGGCCTGGAGATTTGCAACGCTGGCGGCGATGAATTGCTAGCCGCGCGCGAGCCGAAACATTACACTCTGGCGCGCTGGAAAGGCCGCCTGCATTTTTATTTCAATCTGTTGTGGCCGCTTTTTGACCTCAACGCCAATATCATAATCCGCTGGCTGAATAAAACGACCGGTCTGGAAATCTGGCCGGTGAAATGAACCCTGTTTGTTGAATAAAGAAAATAAACGAGAGGAGTGTTTGTATGAGTGATAATATTAATCTTGATCAAGATAGTTATAGAAAGTATTTGGATAATTGGCTGGACGGAATTTCTTCAGAAATCTCTTTTTGGAAAAGTCTAATGGTTGTTGAACATGCGGGGGGGGGGGGGGTAACTTATATTAAAAAAAAGTTTATTTTAGAAAAATATATTACAGGAAAGAAAACAAGATTGTTAGATGTAGGGAGTGGGCCTTTCCCCTATGTTGGCGCTAAAACGGATAAAACGGAGTTAGAATATCATGCTGTTGATCCGCTAGCACAGTGTTATAAAATTTTGAGAGATAGATATAAAATTTGTGCTGATATTATACCTGAATTTGCATTCGTGGAATATTTAACAGAAAAATTTTCAGAAAATTATTTTGATATTGTACATATGAGTAACGCTTTAGACCATTGTTTTAATCCGTTGCTAGGTATTTATCAAATGCTCCATGTTTGTAGGATTGGTGGAAAAGTTATTTTACGCCATGGTAATAATGAAGCAGAAAATTCAAACTATGATGGATTTCATCAATGGAATATTTGTGTGGAAAATACGGAGCTGATAATTTGGAGACCTAAAATTAGATATAATATAACTCAAATTATACAAAAATATGCCGATATATTTTTGGAAACAAATGAGCCAAGTCAGCATGGAGTAATATTGCAAAAAAAACAAACAATACCCCTAGAAAAGATACAGTTTTTGCCGATGAGTATTGTAAATGAGAAAATATTTGAACGATTGTATAAATTGATTTTTAGGATGGTTGATAAAAAACGCAACAATGTTTATATATGGATAAGATACCTTTTGTTTAAAATTCCGCTGGTTGTAATTTTGTCTAAAAACATTAAAAAAATGCAAAACTTGAGAAAAATAAAAGAATAAAATTTTTACTTGCTAGATTTTTTCAGCACCTCTTTTTTAAACGTGCCGAAAATATATAAATCCTCCGGTTTCCCATCTGCTCCGCGCAGATAATTGTGGAGCACAGCTTCCGGCTCCTGCTTGGCGGTTTTGTAACGCTCCAGTTTTTCCGCGTCGCCACCGGAAACATAGGTATAAACTTTGTGCAGGTCGAGGTCTTTAAAAATATAATTATAAACCTGCGTGACGATGACTAGACTTAAATCGGTATTGCGAAATTCCGCAGGAATATAAATTTGCAGAATGGCGTTGCGGTTTTGCCAGTTAAAATTTTGCAGGGCAATAAAAGCGGTCAAAATCTCGCCGTTGGCTTCCGCGACGAGCAGCCGCGTGCGCGCTTCGATCATCCGCCCGACGGCAATTTCTTTGAGCAGCTGATTTTGCAACAGCCGCTTGTTGTTGCAGGGATAGGTTGTCAGGTTGTGCTGGTAATAATCCGCGTTGGTCAGCCAGGCGGCGACTTTGGGCAGGTCGCGTTTTTCCAGATGGCGCAGGCTGATCGTGATTTTTTCGCTCATTTATAGTAATCCTCTTTGTTCAGGCCGAAAATTTCCTGATCGTGAAATTTGTTGTTGTAAAAAAGATGCTCGTTGAGCTGGCCTTCTTTTTTGAAAAAACATTCCAGCAGGACTTTTTTTAATTCCAATTCATGCGGCTGGCAGTGGCAGTAAACTTTGACTAAATTAGTCTTGCTAAAAAGATTGACCAGGCCGGCTTCCAGCGCTTCTTGGAGCAGCTTGGTGTTGTTTTTGGAAGGCTGCAAAGTCAGGCTGACTTCAGCGATGTGCTGCGGGTTATGAATGTTGCTGAAAAGCAACACGCCGAGCGGCTGGCCGCTGCGATTGTGTGCCAGATAAAATTGATGGTTGAGCGAGCTGATCAGCATGGCGAGGTCGTCCGTGCTGATGGTCAGCGTGGTTTTATTCAGAAAAAAAGAATCGCGCGTTTTGACTGACCACCGGCGGATCAGCGCGATGTTCTGCGGCTTGACTGATTCCAGATAAATATTTTCCCCGTCGAGTCTCGGCATGATTTTTTAAAATTATAGCATAGAAAAAATTAGTTTAACGACATCGCCACCGTGGCGGTCACCGTGCCGAAATCCATATTATATTCCAGCGTTTTGATTTTTTGCGCTTTTTTGCAGCCCTCTTCGCCGGCTTTACGGATCAAATCTTTGATGTCTTTTTCTTTCATGTTAACCGCCTTTCATTGACAGACATACCCATATTGGCCGGATTTATACCTGACGATAGATTGAAAGTTTTTGTTGTAAAACTTGGGAAAAAAGCCGGTTATGTTATAATTACTTTTTTTAAGGGGGATTATGAAACTCGACCATCTACAGCAGGTGCAGACCCAGCAGGCACAGCAGGCGCAAAAAGCCCTGCAGGCGAGCAAGCCACAGCAAAATCGCGATGAGCTGGCCAAAGCTTTTTTGGCTTCGTGGGCATTGGCTGACAAGGCGGCGGAAGTCGCCCAGGCGGATAAAAAACAAAAACAGGAAGAGCAGAAAAAACGCCAAAGGCATTTCACCAAAGAGGATTACGAAAGCTCCAATGAACTGGACGATATTTTGGCCGAGATCGACGCGCGGCTGGAAAAAATGCTGGAGATCGCCAAACAAATAGAGAGCGCGGAATGATGCCTATAATAATGCCTCTGTTGCTTGGCGCCAATTGAGCAGGCGGTAGGTGGATGTTTGAGTTTCGGTATGGCCGGTGTAAATAACAGCGGCTTGAGAGGACGGCGCGGTTATTTTTAAACTATTCCAGTATTTTAGTCCTTTGGTAAAATCAGAGGCAAAAGTGCCGCCTTTTTTGATTTCTACCGGGATGAGTTTTTGTCCGCGTTTTAAGAGCAGATCGATTTCGTGACCGTTTTTTTCACGAAAGAAATAAAGATAATCCGGACTTTTACGATTTAACAGCTCTTTTTTAATATCAGCGATTATAAAGTTCTCAAAAATAGACCCGATCAAATAATGAGTTTCAAGTTCACGCGCGTTTTTTAGGTCCAGCAGATAACATAACAGCCCCGTGTCGTAAAAATATATTTTCGGCATTTTGGTCAGCTGTTTGCCGATATTTTTGTGCCAGGGTTCAAGCGCAAAAATAATATAAGTTGCTTCCAAAATAGACAGCCAGTCTTTGATAGTAGTCGAAGTGACGCCGATATCGTTAGCGAGGCTGGAGGCGTTAAAAGGCTGGGCGATACGTCCGGCCAGCAAACGCACGAACTTGCGAAAAAGGCGCAAATTACTAACGTTTTTTATTTGCCGCACATCGCGTTCGATATAGGTGGAGGTATATTCTTCATAGTACACGGTCGGATTTAGCCTGCGGTCAAAAATGGCTGGATAACCGCCAGTGAAAATCTTGGCGTAGAGATTTTTCAGCGGCAATTTGCTTTGGGCGATTTCAGAATTGACCAGCGGCGGCAAGGTAAGATACGCGGCGCGTCCGGTCAGGGATTGGGCTATTTTGGCGCTCAGGAGAAGATTTTCACTGCCGGAAACTATGTAGCTGCCCATAATCTTTTGCTCGTCAACCACAGCTTGAATATAAGAAAGCAGTTCGGGAACACGCTGCACCTCATCAATAATTATTTTTGCTTGCTTGGAATTAATGAAAGCGGCGGGATCTTCCGTGAAGAGCCGGTAAGTTTCTATATTTTCGAGATTGAAATATTTATAATTCTTGAAATAAGTTTTAAGAAAAGTTGTTTTGCCGCTTTGTCTGGGGCCGGTCACGGCGAGGACCGGAAATAGTTTTTTGTATTTTTCCGCCGTGGAAATAATGTTTCTTGGAAGCATATCTGAATTATAGCGCCATTTGGCTAAATTTCAAGTATCACTTGAAATTTAGCCAATCAACAAAACCGTCCGGCAAAGAGATACCGCGGCCTAGTCCAAAATAACGAAACACAGGATTTTATGTTAAAATTTGGCTTATGAAAAAAATCCTCATCACCGGCGGGGCGGGGTTTATCGGCTCGGCTTTTGTCCGGCAGACTTTGCGGAAACATCCTGATTATCAGGTTATCAATCTGGACGCGCTGACCTACGCCGGCAATCTGGAGACGCTGGCGGACGTTGAGAAAAATCCTAATTACCGTTTTATCAAAGGCGATATCGGCGCTAAAGATTTGGTCGAGCAGCTTTTTGCCGAGGGACTGGATTATGTGGTTAATTTTGCCGCGGAGTCGCATGTAGACCGCTCGATTGCCGGACCGGAGATTTTCGCGCGGACTAATATTCTCGGCACGCAAAATCTGCTGGAGGCCGCGCGCCGATACTGGCCGGTTCGAGAGCCTCACCGGCCGGCGGACGGAGCGGAAAGTCCGGCGCCAAGATATTTGCAAGTGTCCACCGATGAGGTTTACGGCACGCTGGGACAAACTGGTTATTTCACTGAAGAGACGCCGCTGCAGCCAAATTCACCGTACAGCGCCAGCAAAGCCGGAGCGGATCTGCTGGTCCGCGCTTATTTTCAAACCTTTGGCCTGCCGCTTTTGACGACGCGTTGCTCCAATAATTACGGGCCGTATCAATTTCCCGAAAAATTAATTCCGCTGATGATCAGCAACGCGCTGGCCGACCGGCCTTTGCCAGTGTACGGCGACGGCCAAAATGTTCGCGATTGGCTGCACGTCAGCGATCATTGTGAGGCGATCGATATTGTTTTGCATCAAGGCGTGCCTGGCGAAGTTTACAATATCGGCGGCCATAACGAAAAAGAAAATATTTATATTGTGAAGTTGATCTTGAGCGAGCTGAAAAAACCGGAGGCGCTGATCAAATATGTCAAAGATCGTCCCGGGCATGACCGGCGTTACGCTATCGACGCGGGCAAAATGGCCAAGTGTTTCGGCTGGCGGCCGCGTTACACTTTTGAGCAGGGCATCAAAGAAACACTGCAGTGGTATCTCGAAAATCAAGAATGGGTTAATTCTGTAAAATCCGGCGATTATCAGAAGTATTATGAGAAACAATATGCCGGACGCTAACCACTGCGGTTTGGTTAACGCCCAGGCGGCTGGAAGGAGAATTATGGCAAATTATATAGAAAACCGGCCCTGGGGTAGCTTTGAAGTTTTGCTGGATAATGTAAATTACAAAGTAAAAACTCTGACTGTCCGTCCGCAAAAACGTTTGAGCCTGCAGTCACACCGGCGCCGCAGTGAAAACTGGGTGGTTGTGGCCGGACAGGCTTACGTGGAGATCGACGATGAGTTTTTGATTTTGGACAAAGGCCAGCATGTGTTTATACCGATCGGCGCGAAGCACCGCCTGGAGAATAAAGGCGAGGTTGACCTCGTAGTTGTGGAAACGCAGACCGGTGATTATTTTGGCGAGGATGATATTGTGCGCTATGCTGATGATTTTCAGAGAACTTAACCGATGAGCCAGCTGGGGGATTTTTTCTGGAACGGCTTATATTTTCTTTGGGGTGACGGCATCTATGCCGCGCCGCTGAGCGTTTTATTAATAACGGTCTGGCTAATTTTCCGGCGCAGGATTAAACACTCCGGCTGGCGCAGCGGCGGCGCGGCGCTTTTTCTACTGGTTTTTTGCGCGATGAGCGAGCTTTTTGTCCAGCGCGGCGGCGCGCTGGGCGGATTGACGGCGGATATTCTCAAAAATTATTTTGGCGCAATCGGCGCTTATTTTTGTTTGCTGGTTTTGCTCTGGCTGTCCGTGCTTTTAATGCTCAACTGCACGGTGAAAAATTTTGTGCTTTTTTTGTATAAAACTTTTGTCAGCGACAGCGCGCCGCCGCCCAAACGTCCGGCTTTGCCGCGCGCGCCGAGACCGCAGAAAATAAATCCTGTCCCCCCGCGCGCGCCTCAAACCATACCGCCCGCGCGGCGGCAAGTCGTTCCGCCCCCGCCGGTAGTACGGCAAGTCAGGGCGGCCGCCAGCCCTAAACCGACCGCGCCGCGCTATATCAGCAAAGCGGGTAATTATAATTTTCCGCCTTTGAAACTCCTGCGGCCGCCGGTCGATCCGCGCGAGACCCAGCGGCGGCAGGCGGCGCAGTTTTATCAGGACAAGCAGTTGTTGGAAAACACACTGGCCAGTTTTAACGTCAAGGCCACAGTGACGAATGTTTGTCAGGGGCCGTCGGTGACGCGCTATGAGTTGACGCCCGGCCACGGCGTGCGCGTGAATAAGATTGCCAGTCTGGCTGATGATATTTCCCTGAATATGGCCGCGGCGGTGCGTATCGAAGCGCCGGTGCCCGGCAAATCGGTGGTCGGCATTGAAGTGCCCAATCAAGTGTCGCGTCCGGTCAATCTTTCGGAGCTGGCCGGTCAGCCGGAATTTAACCGGCATCCGCTGACTACCGCGCTGGGTTTGGATATAGCCGGCAGTCCGGTTTTTTGCTCTTTGCAGGATATGCCGCATCTGCTCATTGCCGGCGCGACTGGTTCCGGCAAGTCGGTCTGCGTCAATTCCCTGATCATGTCGATCCTGCTTAAATCCGCGCCGCAGGACGTGCGTTTTGTGATGATCGATCCTAAAAAAGTGGAGCTGAGCATTTACAACGATTTGCCGCATCTGGCCGCGCCGGTGGTTGACGACGCGCAAATGG
Organism: Candidatus Margulisiibacteriota bacterium; assembly: GCA_031279615.1. GTDB lineage: Bacteria > Margulisbacteria > Termititenacia > Termititenacales > Termititenacaceae > Termititenax. Next base: position 18,279 of record JAITIE010000154.1, read on the forward strand.
CGCAGATAGTTTTAAAACACTGGGCGCTGCCGGAAATGGAAAACCGCTATGAAGAGTTCAAAAAAGTCGGCGCGCGCAATATCGAGGATTTCAACCGCCGGCAGGGCAGGCATTTGCCCTATGTGGTGATAATTATTGACGAGCTGGCCGACTTGATGCTGGTCGCGTCTAAAAATGTGGAGGAGTCTATCAACCGTCTGGCCGCCAAAGGCCGCGCGGCCGGACTGCATTTGGTGATCGCCACGCAGCGCCCTTCGGTGGATGTGATCACCGGCTTGATCAAGGCCAATGTGCCGTCGCGCGTCGCCTTTGCGGTCAAGTCGCAGATCGACTCGCGCACGATTATTGACGGCATGGGCGCGGAGAAACTGCTCGGCAAAGGCGACATGCTTTATTCGCCGCTCGGCGCGCGGCAGATCCGGCGTGTGCAGGGCGTGTTTGTTTCCGACGGGGAGATCAATCAAGTCACCCGCTTTATCCGCGCGCAGGCTCCGCCAGCGTATGAACTGGACTTAAGCAAATTGCGCGCGCAGGCTGAGCAGACGGAGGACGCCGACAAACTG
>JAITIE010000011.1 GCA_031279615.1 Candidatus Margulisiibacteriota bacterium
ATGCTCAATATCCCCGATATTTTAGTTCTGGCCAGTCTCGGTATTTTTGGCTTGTTGTTTTTAGGCCGGACTATTTTGCTGCAGGCGCAGGGCGTGAAAGTCTGGGTCATCGGCGCCAGTGCCAAAAAAGTTTCTGAAAAAATTCTGGAAAGCCTGCTGTTTCCCGTGTTGATTTTATGGTGTCTCGCGGTCATTTTGACCGCCCTGCACGGCGGCGATAAATATTTTATTTTTAGAATATTGCTGGAAGCACGGTGGTTAAAAATTACCGGCTTATTCTTGTGCTACGGCGGACTGCTGCTGTTTCTCAGCGCCTTGCTTTCTTTCGGGCAAGCGTGGCGCATAGGCATTGACGAAAATAATTCTCCCGCGCTGGTCACCACCGGCATATTTAAATACTCCCGCAATCCCATTTTTTTATTTATGGATTTATACTTTGCCGGCATAGCCTTGATTTATCCCGGTCTGTTTTTTATTCTGGCCGCACTACTGGTCCTGCCCGGCCTGCATCTGCAAATCCTGAGGGAAGAAAAATTCTTGCAAAATAAATTTGGTCAGGAATATTCAGCGTACAAAGCCAGCGCCCGGAGGTACTTGTGAAAACCGGAATGAAAAAATGCAGGACGGATATAAGCGCGCCGCCGCTAAAAAATAAACTGCCTCAGATGCAGTCCTGCCAGCGGGTCATTTTCTGATGTAAATTTACGTGCCGGCCGTCGATAAAAAAAGTCCCGTCGCCTTTGGCGTGAAAAGCACGCTGTTCCCGCCGCGCCGGATTGTGCCAGGCCGCGACGCCCTGCAGGACGAATAATTCACCACCGTTGATGTTTGATTTTTTGATTAGTTTGCATTCTAGATTTTTTAAACACTCGCCGATCAGCGGAGCTTTTACTTTCGCGGCTGGACAGGGTGTCAGTTTGAATTCGGCAAATTTGTCCACTTCAGCGCCGGAACAGTTGCCGATAGCCACGGTCTTTTCCAGCAGGTCCGCGCCGGGTATGGCGAGAACACATTCTTTGGTCTGGAGCAAGGCGCGGTAAGAGCAATCCCACGGCCCCAGCATCACACCGACCATAGGGCTGAAATCCATCGACATCGTGCAACTGGCGGTCATTATATTATTGCGTCCCTGATAAAAAGTGCTGAGCAGGACGACCGGCCCTTCCTCCATAAAAGTGAAAGCCCGCCGCAGGGGAAATTTCCGCAAAGTGTTTTTTGAGGCGCGCATGGTTTATTTTAGCGCGGAATGGGGAAAACAGCATTCCCGAAAAGCAGACACTGCCAGTCATAATAAGCGTGGCAAAGAAGATATTAGCCCTGCTGTCGATATGTTATAATTTACTTTTAAAATGCATGAGCTTTTCTCTATAAACTGCGCTGATCTGGCTAAAATCAAAAAACTTCCGCCGCGGGATCAGGGGCATTATTTGCCCTTCAATACTTACCCGCACGGCTGTCCGCTGGGCGGTTTTGGCGCGGGAACTATTGGCCGCTCGCCGTACGGTGATTTTAATATCTGGCACATCAAAGTCGGCGCGCATATTGCGGAGGAACTCAAAGCCTGCTGTTTTCACGTTTACCAGAGAGACAGCCGCAAAACTTATGCCCGTACGCTGACCGCCCGTCCGTACACGGACACCGCGCTCCGGAATTTTGCGCCGCCCTTTGCCGCCAAACACGCGCGCTATGCCGCCGCTTACCCCAAGGCCAAATATGTTTTTAACGACCCGCAGCAGCCCGCCGAAATCACCTGTGAACAATACTCGCCGGTATTGCCGCATAATTATAAAGAAACCAGTTATCCCGTGGCGGTATTCGAGCACACCGTGCGCAATAAGACGGCGGAAAAAATCGAGGTCGCGCTGGCTATGAGCTGGGCCAATCTGACCGGCTGGGGTTTTGAAGACCAGCGGCCGGGCGTCCAGGACAACTGGTTTAGTTTTATCAAAAACAATCAAAACCGCCGGCATGAATTACGCGCGGATAAAAAAATAACAGCGGTAATCATGGGCAATGCGGGCGGTAAGCGAAGTCGAACCGCCCGGCATGAAATGGACGGCGAGATAGGCCTTGCCGTGCTGTCCGACGAAGCGGTCAAAACCTCCGCGCAGACTTATTTTTATCTGCAGGGCAGCGGCGCGGAATTTAAAAGTTTCACGCAAACCGGCATTCTCAGCGGTCAAAATCCACCCAACCTGCTCGAGCAGCAGAATTACGGCGCGGCTGTGGCCGGCAAAGTTATTTTGCAAGCCGGTGAAACTCAAAAAATAACTTTTCTGCTCGTCTGGGATTTGCCGGTAATGCATTTCGGCGCGGGCGTGAATCGCTATAAATATTACACACGTTTTTTTGACCGCGGAGGCCGCAACGCTCATACCCTGCTGCAAACCGCCGCGCGGCAGTATCCCGGCTGGTCGCAAAAAATTGACGAATGGCAGGCCGAAATTATCCGCAACAGCCAGACCGCCAAACAATTAAAAAACGAAAAGTCCCGCCAAAATTATCTGAAAATGCTAATCAATGAATTGTACTTCCTGGCGGACGGCGGCAGCTGCTGGGACGCGCAGACCGGCTCTTTCGGCCTGCTGGAGTGTTTTGACTATCCGTTTTACGAAACGCTGGATGTGCGTTTTTACGGCTCCTGGCCGCTGCTCAAATTTTGGCCGGAAATCGAGTTGAAAATCATGCGGGATTTTGCCGCGAATATTGGCCGGAGCAATCCGCAAATGACGCGTTATCATTTTCACGCGGAAGACCCTCTGCTGCCTTTGCCGAAAAACAAAGCCGCGCGGCTTCTGTGTTATGACCGCCGGAAAATCGCCGGAGCTTGTCCGCATGACCTCGGCTCGCCCAAACAGGCGCCTTTTACCAGCCCAACCAGTTATACCTGGCAGAACACTAATTACTGGAAAGATCTGAACGCCAAATTTATTTTGCTGGCTTACCGTGATTATATTTTTACCGGCAATCGGAAATTCCTGCGCGGGGTCTGGCCGGCAATGCGGCAGGCGCTGGCCTATTTGCAAAAAATGGACAAGGACAAAGACGGCGTGCCGGAAAACAGCGTTTATCCAGACCAGACCTATGACAACTGGACCATGAGCGGCGTGTCAGCCTATTGCGGCATGCTCTGGCTGGCGGCTCTGCGCGTCATGCACAGCGCGGCGAAAATACTCGGCGACGCGCCAGCGGGCAAAAAATATGCCGCCTGGCTGGCCAAAGCGCAAAAGACTTTTGACCAAAAATTGTGGAATGGCAAATATTATAATTTTAGCACCGGCAGCACGGACATTATGGCCGACCAGCTCAGCGGGCAATGGTATATCGCCCTGCTCCAGACCGAACCGATATTGCACAACAGCAAAATTCTTTCCGCGCTGAAAACGATTTACCGCAGCACGCGCGGCAAATGGGGACTGCTCTCCGGTAAAAAAAGAAACGGCCAAATGGTCGAGGCTGAGCAAGGCCGCGATATTTGGGTGGGCACGAACTTTGCGCTTTGTTCTTTATTCCTGAAAAACGGCCTGCGGCGGGAAGCGGAAAAAATCCTCAACTTGATGGCGGAAATTATTTACCGCCGCGGCTTTTTCTTTCGCACACCGGAAGGCTGGGACGCGAATGGACACTTCACGGCCACAATGTATATGCGGCCAAATGCGATTTGGTCACTGGAGTTTTGATTAGTCTTTCACCGCGCCGCTGGTCAAGCCCGATACAATTTGTTTTTGCAGTAGAATAAACATAATCATCACCGGTATCGTGGCGACCGTCGAAGCGGCCATGAGCAAATCATAGCGGTTTTGAAAATTGCCGACAAAAAGCCGGATGCCGACCGGAATAGTCATGGTGTGCGCGCTGGTCAGGACCCAGGCGAAAACCAGCTCGTCCCAGGCCTGCAGGAAAATATAAATGCCTGTCGCCACAATGCCCGGCATGGACAGCGGCAGTGATATCTTGTAAAAAATCTGGAATGGCGTGCAGCCGTCGAGCGTGGCCGCTTCTTCCAAAGCCAGCGGTATAGAGGCAAAAAAGCCGCGCAGGATCCAAATGCTAAACGGCAGGAAAAACGCGGCGTAAACGAACACCAGTCCGGCCACCGTGCCTTTCATCGGTATGCCCGTGGCTTCCGTGATCTTGATGAACATAATATAGACAGGTATCAGCATCATCACGCCCGGTATCATCTGCGTCGAAAGCACGGCTGTGCTTAAAAAACGGTTGCCCGGAAATTTGAAACGCACCAGCGCGTAGGCCGTAATCGTGGCCAGCAGCATTGAGAAAAACGCCGTCACGCCGCAAATGATGAAAGAGTTGCGCACATACAAGCCGAAATCAATATTGTAAAAAAGATCAATAAAATTCCGCCAGAAAATATTGAAATAACCGGCCTTGTCCATCAAATAAGTTTTTTCGACTTCTTTAGTCCGCAGATTGTAGATTGCCGCGCGGCCAACCGAGGTAGCCACATAGATCTGTTCGCCAAGCGTCTGCGCGTAATTCACGTCGGAGTTAACGTACACGCCTTTATTGATGAGCTTGCCCTTTTTATTGACATTGTCAAAAAGCGGCGTCGTCACGTCCTCCAGATGCTGTCCGGTTTTGGCCAGGCGCGTAAAACCGTTGCCCGTGCCCAAAATCAGGCCGGCGTCGCTGACCGTCATATAGCCGATCTGCACAAAATAATCCAGGTCCGCTGTGGAATAAATCTGGCGCAGTTCGCCGCCACGGTAAGCGTAAACTTTGGAAAAAGAATTCATAAACAAAGTGTCCGTCGCCTCGTCATAGGCCAAGTAACGAATGTCGGAATTTTCAAAATCGGGATGCTCGATAATTTTTTCCTGCTGGAGCGCCGCGGCATTGACCACCACCACGCCCAGATTGGTGGCGACATACAGCCGTCCGCCCTGATAATAAATATTGCCGATCGAAAATTTATCAAAGAAATCCGGCATTTGGCTTAAGACCTGATAAACATTGCGCAGCTGCATGGTCTCGCGGTCAAATTCAAAAATTTTGTCATAATCCAGATAACCGAGCGTCAGCCAAACTTTATTATTTTGCGGATCGACCGCCAGCAGGGTTTTGGAAATTTTATTAAAATCCAGCTTGGCGTTCCATTTGACGCGCACTTTTTTGACGGCAAAAGTTTCTTTGTCCACGCGGATCAAGCCTTTGTCCGCGGAAGACAGCCAGACATATTTGTCGTCGCTGGCAAAATTGGTGTTGTTGGTCTTAAAACGCCGACGCTGCAGCAGCTTGCCGGTATCCAGCGTCAGATAATTAACTGAGCCGTCGCGCGTGCCCAGCAGCAGCTTGTCGCCGACCTTTTCCGTAAAAAGCACATTAGTCGGCGCGCGCTGAAAGAAAATCTTGCCCTGCACGATATCGTTGTTGTTCATGAAAGCATTGAAAATCATCCAAAAAATCGGGAACAGCACCACGACCAGCGTGGCGTACATCAAAACATTGTAAACCCGATCCATGACTTTTTTGTAAACATGGAACGGCATCGTCCGTAAATCGCGCCAGAATTGCCGCATCAGCCTTCTTCCACTCCTTTGTAAAATTTGTACCAAAAATTCACAATAATCATCATCACCACCATCATGATGAAAGACAACGCCGCGCCCGTGCCGAAATCCCAGCGCTGAAAACTATTGCGGAAAATATTAGTCATCAGCAGATCGCCCCACTCGCCCGGGAAACCCGCGCCATTGCCAAACATCATGTACACAATATTGAACGCATATACATTGAAAATCAGGCCAAACAAAAGCAGGATCGCCCAGACTGGCTTCAACAACGGGAAAGTGATGTACCAAAATTTGCGCCAGCCGTTGGCGCCGTCAATGTCCGCCGCCTCGTAATAATCGTGGGGTATGCCTTGCAAACCGGCCAGCAGCATTAGCATCGGATGCGGCCAGCCGCGCCAGACCGTCGGGATAATTATCGCCGCCAGAGTTTTGGGGTCGCCCATCAGCCAGAAAGGTTTTTCCGCCGTGACACCCAGCCAGCCGAGCCAGGTGTGAATTTGCAAAATATCGTAAAGAATAATGTTAATGATGCCGGTCTCTTTTTGCCACATAAAACCCCAGAGCATACCGACGACAAAAGTCGGCACGATCCAGGGAAATAAAAACAGGCCGCGCAGGACATTGCGGCCTTTGAACTGGCGGTTGAGCATTTGCGCGACGATCATGCCAATGCCCAGCGTGCCAAAAGTCACAATGATTGCGTAAAAAATCGTGTTGCGCACAGCCGAGAGAAAACCCAAACGCGCCGGCGAGGAAGAACTAAAAAGCACGTCATAATAATTTTTGAAGCCGACAAAAGGCGCGCCCAAATACTCGCTGATCGTGAACTGGTCCATTTGCAACAGCGACATCCAAATGCCTTGCAGTAAAGGCA